>CALEMZ010000099.1 GCA_937910975.1 uncultured Pseudorhodobacter sp.
TTCACGAGGGCATCCTGCCTTGGGCGCTGCGCAACCCGGTGGCGATTGTGTTTGATGAGTATGACGCAGGCCGTGCCGATGTAATGTTCGTGATCCAGCGCGTGCTGGAGCATGACGGCAAGCTAACGCTGCTTGATCAGAACGAGATCATCACCCCGAACCCGTATTTCCGCCTGTTTGCCACCGCCAACACGGTGGGCCTTGGTGATACCACGGGGCTTTACCACGGCACCCAGCAGATCAACCAAGCGCAGATGGACCGTTGGTCGCTGGTCGCCACGCTCAACTACCTCAGCCATGATGCCGAAGCGGCCATCGTTTTGTCGAAAAACCCACATTACAATACCGATAAGGGCCGCAAGACCATCAGCCAGATGGTCACGGTTGCCGACCTCACGCGCACGGCCTTCATGAACGGTGATCTTTCCACCGTCATGTCGCCCCGCACCGTGATCACATGGGCCGAAAACGCCCGGATTTTCCAAAATGTGGGCTATGCATTCCGGCTGACCTTCCTCAACAAATGCGATGAGTTGGAACGCCAGACAGTGGCCGAATTCTACCAGCGCTGCTTTGACGAGGAACTGCCGGAATCTGCTGCCAGCATGGCGATGAAGTAACGAACGGTGGGGGGAAACCCCACCCTACGACAAGGCCTAGCCGGGGAAGATATGACCAAACCAACCGACAACCCCGCCGATCCGTTCAAGAAAGCCTTGGCTGAGGCCACCAAAGTCATGGCCGATGACCCGGAAATGACCGTCACCTATTCGGTGGACCCTTCGGGCATGACCAAAGAAGGCGTGCGCCTGCCGCAGGTCTCGCGCCGCATGACGCGCGATGAGGTGCTGCTTGCACGCGGTACGGCGGATGCCTTCGCACTGCGCCGCAAGTTTCATGATGATGCCACGGCGGCGAAATATGCCCCAACGGGTAATCTCGCGCGTGAAATTTATGAGGCGATGGAAATCGCGCGTTGCGAGGCAGTTGGCGCGCGCTCAATGCCCGGCACTGCGGGCAATATCGACGCCAAGATCGGGCATGAGGCAACGCGCAAGGGTTATGCCGAGATCACGCAGGCCGCCGATGCGCCCCTGCCTATCGCGGCAGGCTATCTGGTACGCCACCTTGCCACCGGGCGCGATCTGCCCAAGGGTGCCGACAATGTAATGAACCTCTGGCGCGGATTTATTGAGGATCACGCCGCCGAGACGCTGCAAAACCTTGACCATGTGCTTGCGGACCAGGCCGCCTTTGCCCGACTTGCCCGCAAGGTCATCGCCGATCTTGGCTATGGCGACCAGTTGGGCGATGATCCTGACGCGCCCGATGAAGACGAAGACAGCGGCGACGACGCCGAGAACCAAGAAGAGCAGCAAGATAGCACGGGCGACGACGACAGCCAGGAGGAGGACTCCGAGGCCTCACCCGAGCAATCTCAGGAAGAGCAGCAAGACGCCTCGCAAGCACAGGTTTCCGAAGACGACATGTCGGATATGGAGCAAGGCGAAGAGGCCGAAATGCCCGAGGGCGAAGCCCCGATGGAGCCGCCGCCGCCCGCGCCCCATTCCGATGCTGATCCGAATTACGCCGTCTACACAACTGATTTCGATGAAGAAATTCGCGCCGAAGACCTGGCCGAACCGGCCGAGCTTGAGCGGCTGCGCGCCTATCTGGACCAGCAGTTGGAGCCGCTTAAGGGGGCTGTGTCGCGACTAGCCAACAAGCTGCAACGCCGCCTTCAGGCGCAGCAAAACCGGTCATGGGAGTTTGATCTGGAGGAAGGCACGCTGGACGCGGGCCGTCTTGCGCGGGTGGTGGCAAACCCCACCACACCGCTGTCATTCAAACAAGAAAAAGACACCGAATTCCGCGACACCTGCGTGACTCTTCTGCTTGATAACTCCGGCTCCATGCGCGGACGGCCTATTTCCATTGCCGCGATTTGTGCCGATGTTATGGCCCGCACGCTGGAGCGCTGCTCGGTAAAGGTGGAAATTTTGGGTTTCACCACGCGCGCCTGGAAAGGTGGGCAAAGCCGCGAACGCTGGCTTGCAGCAGGGCGCGCGCAGCAGCCAGGGCGACTCAACGACCTGCGCCATATCATCTACAAATCTGCCGATGCGCCATGGCGGCGTGCGCGGCCCAATTTGGGGCTGATGATGAAGGAAGGCCTGCTGAAGGAAAACATCGACGGCGAGGCGCTGGAATGGGCGCATCGGCGAATGATGGCGCGGCAAGAACAACGCAAAATCCTGATGGTAATCTCCGACGGTGCGCCGGTAGACGACTCAACCTTGTCGGTTAACTCTGCGAATTATCTGGAAAAACACCTGCGCGACGTAATCGCGATGGTGGAGCGGAAAAAGGCGGTGGAACTGATCGCCATCGGCATCGGCCATGACGTGACGCGCTATTACAACCGCGCAGTGACGATCACGGATGTGGAACAATTGGCCGGGGCCATGACCGAACAGCTCGCCGGTCTGTTTGATACAGACCCCCGCAAGCGCGCCCGCGTTTTGGGGATGCGAAAGGTCGGATAATGCTGCAAACCTTCCATGCCACGGCCTCGCCCGCCCAAGGCCCCGCGCGGCTTGCGCAGTTGCGGGCCGCATTGGCGGCGAAGGGCCTTGCGGGTTTCATCATCCCGCGCACCGATGCGCATCAGGGCGAATATGTGGCTGCGCGCGATGAGCGGCTGCAATGGCTGACGGGTTTTACCGGATCGGCAGGGTTTTGCATCGTGCTGCCGGATTTGGCGGGGGTGTTCATCGACGGGCGCTACCGCACGCAGGTGAAGGGGCAAGTAGACCTTGCGCATTTCACGCCCGTACCTTGGCCCGAAATAACCCCCGGCGCGTGGATTGCCGAGCATCTGGACAAAGGCACCATAGGCTTTGATCCATGGCTGCACAGCGCCGATGACATCTCCGCAATTGAGAAACTACTTGAAGTATCTCCCGTAACTCTTCTGGCTACAACGAATTTTATAGATTCAATCTGGCCCGATCAGCCCGATGCACCGCTGGGCAAAGCCTTCATTCAGCCAGATAGATTGGCGGGCAAGACCAGCGCCGAGAAACGTGCAAGCCTCGCCGAGTCGCTTCGCGAGGCAGGGCAAAGGGCTGCCGTGCTAACCCTGCCGGATTCGATTTGTTGGCTGTTGAATATCCGGGGCGCGGATGTGCCGCGCAACCCGATTCTGCACGGCTTTGCGATTTTGCATGATGACGCCCGCGTGACCCTGTTTACCGCGCCCGAGAAGCTGGACGGCCCCACGCGCGCGCATCTTGGCCCGCAAGTCACTATCAGCCCACCTTCGGACTTCCTTCCGGCCCTGCGCGTGCTGCAAGGCCCAGTGCGCGTAGATCGTGCCTCCGCCCCGCTTGCCGTGTCTTTGGAACTGGCCGAGGGTGGTGTTGCGCTGGAATGGGGCGACGACCTGTGCCGCCTGCCCAAGGCCTGCAAGACGCCCGCCGAAATCGCCGGAGCCCGTGAGGCGCATCTGCGCGACGGGGCGGCGATGGTCGAATTCCTGTGCTGGCTGGATGCGGAAGCCCCCAAGGGTGGGCTGACGGAAATTGATGTGGTCCGCGCGCTCGAATCGCAGCGCCGCGCCACCAACCAGTTGCATGACATCAGCTTTGAGACCATCTGCGGTGCCGGTGCGCACGGCGCCATCATGCATTACCGCGTGACGCAAGAAAGCAACCGCCCCGTGACCCCCGGCGAATTGCTGCTGGTTGATAGCGGCGGGCAGTATGTTGACGGCACCACCGATATCACCCGCACCATGGCTGTCGGCCCGGTGCCGGAGGGTGCGGCAGAGGCCTATACCCTTGTGCTGCAAGGCATGATCGCCATCTCACGCGCGCGCTGGCCTCAGGGGCTTGCAGGCCGCGATCTGGACCCGTTGGCGCGCTATCCCTTATGGCTGGCGGGGATGGATTTTGACCATGGCACCGGGCACGGCGTGGGCGCATTCTTGTCAGTGCATGAGGGGCCGCAGCGGATCAGCAGAATGTCGGAGGTGCCGCTACGCCCCGGCATGATCTTATCAAATGAGCCGGGCTATTACCGGGAAGGCGCTTTTGGCATTCGGCTGGAAAACCTGATCGTGGTAACGCTTGCACCCAAGCTGGCCGATGACCGCGCGCAATTGTGCTTTGAAACCTTGACCTTCGTGCCGCTGGACCGCCGCCTGATCGAGGTGGCGATGCTCTCGCCCGGTGAACTGTCATGGCTGAACGCCTATCATGCGCAGGTCGCGGAAAAACTGGCCCCGCGTGTGTCCGCGCAGGCGCTGGACTGGTTGCAAAAGGCCACCGCGCCGCTCTAACACCGTTGCCGGGGCGATTTATCCCGCCACCTCTGCCGCCGTTTCGCGAATGCGTGCGACCATGGCGCGCACCCCGTTGGAGCGTTGCGAGGACAGATGCTCATTCAGCCCCAGCCGCGCCAATTCGAAAGGCGCATCAACGCGCAGCACCTCTGCCACCGTCAGCCCGGAATAAAGCGCATGGAGCACTGCAATCAGCCCGCGCACGATCATCGCGTCGCTTTCGCCCTCAAAGCCAAACTCCGCATCCGGCCCTTGCCCGCTGACGATGGGACGCAGCCAAACCTGGCTGGCGCAACCCTCCACCTTCAGGCCCGGCACTTTGAACGCTGGATCGAGCGCGGGCATCTGTTTGCCCATCTCGATGACATGACGATAGCGGTCTTCCCAATCGTCGAGAAACTCAAATGTTTCCGCGATCTCTTCAAAGGCGGCGCTGGCCATGGCATCTGCTCCGATTTTAATTTTCCCAAGGGGTAACGCCTCTGACGGCCAAGGTCCAGACAGACAGACCGCCGCTGTCTCAGCTAACGCTTTTCAAATGCTTCGCTTTGGGCTACCCAAGGGGCAGAGTTGAACGGGATAACGCCATGAACAAACCGCTGATCGCAGCCCTTTGCGCGTCGCTGGCCCTCGGGGCCTGCTCCACCATCAGTCAATCACGCCTGAATCCGTTCAATTGGTTCGGCGGCTCCGAAGAGACGGTGGTGCAACGCTCGCCACTTGATAAGCCTGCGGATCGGCGGTTGCTGGTGCATCAGGTCACCGAGATGAAACTTGAAAAGATGCCTGGCGGCGTGATCATCCGCGCGACGGGTCTACCGCCGACCCAAGGCTTTTGGGATGCCGAGCTGGTGGCGCGCCCGGCTGAGGATGGCGTGATCATCTATGATTTCCGTGTTTTCCCGCCCATTGAAGCCGCCAGTGTCTTAACCCCGCAATCGCGCGAAGTGACGGTGGCCGCATTCTTGTCGGACATCAAGCTGGAGGGCATTCGCCAGATCACCGTCCAAGGTGAAAACAACGCCCGCTCAAGCCGCCGCTAAACCTGTGCGCTCCCGAATTTTGCGGCGCGTTCGGGGCCTATTTCTTCGTCCTCTCAAGGCGCAAAGGCAATGTCACCCGAAACGCAGCCCCCCATTG
>CALEMZ010000100.1 GCA_937910975.1 uncultured Pseudorhodobacter sp.
GTTGATCAAGTTCGATCCGGCCACCCCCAAGTACAATTTGTTTTTCCAAGGCCAAAGGAACGGCACTGTTGTCAATTACGCGGAACGCCATTTCAACTCTTTTGAATTCCAGTGAAGCATCAACGAGCACAGCTTCATCTGAGAACGCCGGTGGAATACTGCACCACGTGAGCGGCGAGATTGTCTTGTCGCAGATGGGCTGATTTGCCTATCCTGCTAAGCTCTTCGTTTTGGCGGAGGGCGGGATTGAAACACGTGGAATTGTATGGGCGCGTTCGTCACGCTGTTCTTGTTGATGGCATGAGCCGTCGAGAAGCAGCGCGTATTTTTGGGATCAACCGTCGCACTGTTGAGAAGATGCTGAGGTTTTCGATCCCACCAGGTTATCGGCGTGACCAAGAGATCAGGCGCCCTAAGCTGGATGGCTTTATCGGGGTTATCGATCAGATCCTTGAATCGGACAAACTGGTTCCAAAGAAGCAGCGACACACGTCGAAGCGGATATTTGAACGACTGCGTGATGAGCATGGCTTTGAAGGTGGCATCACGATTGTGAAGGATTATATTTTCGCGGCCAAACAGCGTCAGCGGGAGATGTTCGTACCGCTGACGCATCCGCCAGGTCATGCCCAGGCTGACTTCGGCGAGGCGCTTGCAGTGATTGGCGGTGTTGAGCGGAAGATCCACTTTCTGGTGATGGATATGCCGCATTCGGATGCATGTTTTTTGAAGGCATATCCGGCCGAGACAACGGAGGCTTTCTGTGATGCACATGTCGCTGCATTCGCGTTCTTCGGCGGCATTCCTGTTTCTATTCTCTATGACAACACGCGGATTGCTGTTGCCCGCATTCTGGGGGACGGCAAACGCAAACGAACCCGTGTGTTCTCCGAACTCGTATCCCATTATCTGTTTGAGGATCGCTTTGGGCGTCCGGGCAAAGGGAACGACAAAGGCAAAGTCGAAGGGATGGTGGGATACACCCGGCGCAACTTTATGGTCCCGAAGCCCCGATTTGCCAGCTTTGATGATCTCAATGCCCACCTGGCCGAACAATGCCGCAAGCGGATGGGCGTCAAACTGCGCGGTCGGAAAGGCACGATTGGCGAACGGTTTGTAGCTGATGCTGAACGGCTCCAACCCTTGCCAAATGTTCCTTATGACGCCTGCGACAAGCAATCTGTTCGGGTGAGTTCGCTGTCTCTCGTGCGCTATCGCGGTAATGATTATTCGGTTCCGACAGCCTACGGCCATCAGGAGGTTCTGGTGCGGGGTTATGTGCATGAGGTGGTGATTGCCTGCGGGGCTGAGGTCATCGCGCGCCATCCCCGCTCCTGGGAGAAGGAGGATTATATCTTTGATCCCCTCCATTATCTGGCCCTGATTGAACAGAAGACCAATGCACTTGATCAGGCTGCCCCACTAGCCGATTGGGCGTTGCCGGATGTATTTGCCACCCTGCGCCGTCTCATGGAGGCTCGAATGGGCAAAAAGGGCAAGCGTGAGTTTGTTCAGGTTCTGCGGTTGCTGGAGACATTCCAGATCGCGGACGTTGAAGCCGGGGTGCGGAGCGCGCTTGAGCGCGGCACAATCGGCTTTGATGCGGTGAAGCATCTGGTTTTATGTCGGATTGAGCGTCGCCCTCCACGGCTGGATATGACTGTCTATCCGTACCTGCCCAAAGCCCATGTCGCCATTACATCTGCGCGCGACTACATGGCACTTCTCACCGGAGGCCGATCATGACCGACACGCCTCAGCTATTGCTGGCCCACCATCTTAAGGCTTTGCGTTTGCCAACGTTCCTTCGGGAATACGACAAGGTGGCCAGACAGTGCGCTTCTGAGGGGATAGATCATTCCC
>CALEMZ010000101.1 GCA_937910975.1 uncultured Pseudorhodobacter sp.
GCCGGAGTTCAAAGGCCATGTGCAGATGGCAAATCCGAACTCTTCGGGTACGGCCTATACGACCTTGGCAACGATGGTACAGCTTTTTGGCGAGGAAAAGGGCTTTGACTACATGAAGCGCCTGCACGCCAATATCAACCAATACACCAAATCCGGCTCTGCTCCGATCAAGGCAGCCGGGCTGGGTGAAACCACCGTTGGTATTGTGTTCATGCATGATTCTGTGGCGCAGACCGTGGCTGGTTTTCCGATTGTGACCGTCGCGCCTTGCGAGGGCACTGGGTATGAGATCGGGTCGATGTCGATCATCAAAGGGGCGCGCAATCCGGACGAAGCCAAGCAGTTCTACGACTGGGCGCTGAGTGCCGATGCACAGACGCTGTCGCTGCAAGTCAACGCATTCCAGGTGATGTCGAATAAGGGCGCGCAATCGTCCGACAAGGCGCCGAACATGGATCTGATCAAACTGATTGATTATGATTTCAAGCTTTACGGCTCATCTGACGAGCGCAAGCGCTTGCTGTCGAAGTGGGACAATGATGTCTCAACGCTGCCGCAGTAAATCCATTGCGGATTGCCACGAGTGAAAGCACGTCCCACCCGGTCTTGATGTTTTGGATCATCGCCGGGTGGGTCGGGTATCTCCTCCTCCCTTGGTATGGGGTGGAGGAATTTTATACCTTTGAATGGCTGGTCGATGGCTGGCCTATGCATTCCGATTATGCGCCTGCCGCGATGCTGGTGGCGCAGGGAAAAAAGCTGTGGCTGGCCCCGATGTTGCTGGCGCTGGTGGCCCCTCTCTTTGTGCTGAGACGCCGAAAAACGGACCCCATTTATGGCAAAGTGCTTATCGTCGCGGGTGGTTTTGGCTTTGCCTGGCTGGTAGCGCAGGGCATGGGCATCGGGCTGCGCGGTTATAATTATGGCTGGATGGCCGCACTTTTCGGCGAGCTGAATGACCGCCAGTTTGGCATGGGCTATGGCGCGCTGATCGCGGCTTCTTCATTTCTGTTTCTGTTCACTCAAGGCATCGCGGCGCGCGGCGCGGTCAATGGCGATGTGTTCGTGACATCTGCGATTGGCGGAGTGATCGCGGTTGTAGCCATCTTTGTGTTCTTACCTATCGCCAAGATGCTGGGCGCGGCCTTCATCTCGGATGACGGGGGATATTCGATTGTCGAGTTTTTCGGCAAATTCGTGGATCAACGCATCTGGGGCTTGGGGTGTTTGTCCGGCACCAGTTGCGGGGCGGCGTGGAACTCGCTGTTTCTGGCCGTGCTTGTGGGGACGATCACCACGGTTTTGGGCCTGATCTTTGCGCTGGTTCTCACGCGCTCTGGTTTCAAGTACAAGAAAGGCCTGCGGGCGTTGACGATGTTGCCCATCATCACCCCGCCTTTCGTGATCGGTTTGGCGCTGATTTTGCTGTTCGGCCTGTCCGGGACGGTGACGCAATGGGTTTCCGGCGTGCTGGATGTGCAGCCGACGCGTTGGCTTTACGGGCTTCCGGGCATCTTGATTGCGCAAACTTTGGCCTTCACGCCCATCGCCTTTCTCGTGATGATCGGTGTGGTTGAGGGCGTTTCGCCCAGTATGGAAGAGGCCGCGCAAACCCTGCGCGCCAACCGTTGGCAGACATTCCGCACAGTGTCCCTACCACTGATGCGGCCCGGTCTTGCGAATGCCTTCTTGCTGGGTTTCATCGAAAGCATGGCTGATTTTGGTAACCCGCTGGTGCTGGGTGGAAACTATGATGTGCTAAGCACGGAGATTTTCTTTGCTATTGTCGGCGCGCAATATGACCAAAGCCGCGCGGCCATTCTGGCGATGATCTTGCTGGGCTTTACCCTTGGCGCGTTTTACCTGCAGCGGTTCTGGTTGGGTAAGAAAAGCTATACGACCGTGACGGGCAAGGGCGATTCTGGGGTACATCCGCTGTTGCCTAAACGCATTGCATTGCCGGTCTATGTGATTGCCGCACTTTGGGGGCTGTTTACGATCGCAGTCTATGTCTACATCGTTTACGGCTCCTTCGTGCAGCTTTGGGGCGTGAATGACAGCCTGACGCTGGCCCATTACAAGACCGCCTTTGCCGTGGCTTGGGATGACAGGGGGTTCCGCTGGACAGGCTCCGCTTGGGATAGCTTCTGGACCACGATCATGATCGCCACGATTGCCGCCCCCTTTACGGCGGCGCTGGGGCTGATCACCGCCTATCTGCTGACACGGCAGGATTTTGCGGGCAAGAAATCGTTTGAGTTTGGTACGATGCTGTCCTTCGCCATTCCCGGCACGGTGATTGGGGTGGCCTATATTCTGGCTTTCAACGTCCCCCCGATTGAGATCACGGGGACAGGGCTGATATTGGTTGTCAGCTTCGTATTCCGCAACATGCCGGTGGGTGTGCGGGCGGGGATTGCCTCGATGAGTCAGCTTGATAAGTCGCTGGATGAAAGCTCCCTGACCTTGGGGGCAAATAGCTGGCAAACTTTCCGGCTAATCATTCTGCCCTTGCTGCGGCCCGCGATTTTGGCGGCGCTGGTTTACAGCTTCGTGCGGGCGATGACGGCGATTTCGGCGGTGATCTTCCTCGTCTCGGCGCGCTATGACATGGCCACGAGCTATATTATCGGGCGTGTGGAAAATAACGACTATGGGCTGGCAATTGCCTATTCGACGGCACTGATTTTCGTAATGCTTTTCGCGGTTGGGATGCTTCAACTCGCAGTCGGGCGCACGAAGATCGGGCGGCGCACATCACAGTCCGAGGGGCATTAAGATGATTAAGATCAACGCAAAGGCGGCCTCGGTCAGCTTTCGGAATGTGACGAAGGTTTACGGCCGCGATGTGGTGGCTGTGGATGCGGTCAACCTTGAGGTTTCGGCGGGGTCTTTGGTGACGCTTCTGGGGCCTTCGGGCTGCGGCAAGACGACGATCCTGCGGATGATCGCGGGGTTGGAGATGCCAAGCAAGGGGCAGGTTTTCATTGGGGACAAGGATGTCACGACCTTGCCCGCGACGGATCGGGATGTCTCAATGGTGTTCCAGTCCTATGCGTTGTTTCCGCATATGACGGTGATGGAGAATGTGAGCTACGGGCTGAAATTCTCGGGGTTTGACAAGTCTGAGACAAAGGAACGGGCACTTGCGGGCCTTGATCTGGTGGGGCTGGCGGGCTACGGGGGCCGACTGCCAAGCGCGCTTTCAGGCGGGCAGCAGCAACGGGTTGCGGTGGCGCGGGCTTTGGTGCTGGAGCCGCAGGTTTTGCTGTTTGATGAACCGCTGTCGAATTTGGACGCCAAGCTACGGCGGCAGGTGCGTGAGGAGATCCGGGAAATTCAGCAAAACCTTGGCCTGACAGTGGTCTATGTGACCCATGATCAGGAAGAGGCGCTGGCGGTTTCGGATGAGATCGTGGTGATGCGAAACGCAGGCATTGCCCAAAAAGGCACGCCGAGGGAGCTGTATGAGGCCCCGGCAGATGCTTTCGTGGCAGATTTTATCGGCGAGGCGAACCTGATCCCCTGCGAGGTGTTGAGCATTTCGGGAGATATGGCGGAGATCGGAATCGGGTCATTCCGGCATAAATTGGCAAGCCGGGGGGTGCAACCGGGGCCGGCACAGGTAGCGGTGCGGCCCTCGCGGGTTCGGATTGGTGCGGAGGGGCAGGGGATGCCCGCTCGGATCAAGAAGGCGATCTATGTGGGTAGTCGGATGGAATACACGGTGGAGGCCGAGTTTGGCACCCTGTTTGCGGTGCTTGATGATGTGAAGGCGCCGTTGAAAATCGGCGATGACGTGATGCTTTCCTTTGCGGCCTCGGGGCCAGTTTTGGTGCCGGGATAAGCGCGCGATTAGGCTTGCGACAAAACCGGGATGCTGTGCCAGATGGTCCCTGCAGCTTGATCGTTTACTTTCGGACGGACCTGCGGATCGAGGTTTGACGCCACCGGGCTACGGTCAAAGATATGTTCAAGCACGCTGATTGGCATGCCGAATTGCTTGGTGCCGGGCAGGACGGTCGCGTTGGGTCTGCTTCAGAACTCAGCCCCAAGGCTGCGCGATACTTCCTCGCCTGCAGCTTTGATCCAACCCCCGATCAGCTCAACCTTATTTTCTGGCAAGCGATGCGAGGGGCCGGATATGGAAATACCCGCGACGGCCTCGCCATGAAAGTTGAGGATTGGGGCGGCGATGCAGCGCATTCCGATGGCCTTTTCCTCGTCGTCTAACGCATAGCCTTGGGCGCGAATGGTCGCGAGTTCCTGGCGCAACCTCTCGGCAGAAGTAATGGTTTGATTGGTAAAGGGGGTTAGCGGTGTGTTGGCGAGAAATTGATTTATCCGGTCTTCGGAGTAGCGAGATAACAGCGCTTTGCCAATCCCGGAGGCATGCATCGGGGCCTGAGTGCCGGGCGAAAAGAAGGCGCGGATGGATTGATGCGTTTCAACCTGTGATACGAAAATAATGAGATTGTCCCGCTCAATCGCAAGGTTGGAGGTTTCGCCCGTATCATCCCGCAGCCGCTGCATGACGGGCATGGCCCGCGCAATGACATTGGTGCGGCGCAAGAAGGTAGCACCAATGCGAAACGCTTCGGCCCCGATAGACCATTCCTGCGTGGCCGGGTTTACTTCGGCCATGGCGCGTAGCCGGAAGGTGGAGAGCACCCGGTAGATTGTGGCGGGGGATTGATCCATCGCGGTGGCAATTTGCGAAAGCGTCATCGTGCCGCCGGCCGCCAGTGTTTCCAGTACATCAATCGCGCGATCCAGCGATTGAATCACATTTTGGCTGTCATTACCGTCAAAGCGTTTGGGGCGGCCTCGGCTGCGTTGAGTTGGGGGCATCTGGCGGCTTTCTGTGAGAACATTGCGGAAATTAGTTTTGGTATGAAAAAGTATTTCTGTAAATGAAAAATGTTAATGCTATGATATATATATAATATTAGTAACAAGCGTCATTATGAAAAACAATTTCAAAAAAGTTGTGGGAAGGGACTGTCTGGCTTAGTTTCGGGGAAACCTTAGATCGGAGATTGCCATGAACTTTCAGAACCCTGTTTTCATTCCTGGCCCCACCAACATGCCAGAGGTGATCCGCCAGGCGTGTTCCATGCCAACGATTGACCATCGCTCGCCAGTTTTCGGAAAGATCCTGCACCCCTGTCTGGAGGGTGTGCGCCGGGTTTTGAAATCCGCGACAGCGCAGATTTTCATCTTTCCCTCCACGGGCACCGGCGGTTGGGAAACCGCTTTGACCAATACGCTAAGCGTGGGGGATCGCGTTTTGGCGGCGCGCAACGGGATGTTCAGCCATCGTTGGATTGATATGTGCCAACGCCATGGCTTGCAGGTGCAAATCGTGGAAACTGCTTGGGGCGAGGGCATTTCGGCGGCGCGCTATGAGGAGATTTTGCGGGCCGATACCGGCCATAAGATCAAAGTCGTGCTGGCCACCCATAACGAAACCGCAACGGGCGTTCTTTCGGATATTGCTGCGGTCCGCCGGGCGATGGATGCGGCGGGGCATCCGGCGATGCTGTTTGTGGATGGGGTTTCCTCGATCGGATCGGTGGATTTCCGGATGGATGATTGGGGCGTTGATGTTGCCGTGACGGGTAGCCAGAAGGGCTTTATGCTGCCGGCTGGTCTGGCGATCGTTGGGTTTAGCACCAAGGCGATGAAAGCGGTTGAAACTGCAGGCTTGCCGCGCACGTTCTTTGATGTGCGCGATATGGCCAAGGGATATGCCGCCAACGCCTTTCCGTATACGCCGCCGGTTGGCTTGATGAACGGGCTGAAAACTGCGCTGGAAATGTTGGAGGCCGAAGGGCTTGAAAACGTGTTTGCCCGCCATCACCGGATTGCCGAAGGCGTGCGCCGGGCGGTAGATGCCTGGGGGCTGCGGCTTTGTGCGGTAAGCCCGGAGGTTTATTCCAACACCGTTTCGGCGATTTGTACGCCTGAAGGTTTCAACGCGACCGATATCGTGACGGTGGCCGCACGCGATTACGACATGGCCTTTGGTGTGGGCTTGGGCGAAGTTGCGGGCAAACTGTTCCGCATTGGCCATCTGGGCAGCCTGACCGATGCGATGATGCTTTCGGGGCTTGGTGTGGCCGAGATGGTGATGGTGGATCTTGGGCTTGATATCAAGCTTGGTTCTGGTGTGGCTGCGGCGCAGGCATATTATCGCCACGGTGCAAAAGCGGAGCGGGTGGCAGCATGAGCGATATGTATATCCCGACCTTGGCGGATATGTTGATCGCGCATGAGCGG
>CALEMZ010000102.1 GCA_937910975.1 uncultured Pseudorhodobacter sp.
CGGACAATTCGCGGCGCAGCGCCCGGTTATCAAGTGTCAGGCGGCGGCTTTGCGTGGCCTTTTTGGTCAGCTCCGTCATCCGGTCTGGGTTGAAGGGCTTTTCGAGGAAGTCATAAGCCCCCAGCCGCATCGCCTCCACCGCCATTGGCACGTCGCCATGCCCAGTAATCATGATCACGGGTAAACCGCCGTCCAGACTCATCAGACGTTTAAGAAACACCATGCCATCCATGCCCGGCATCCGGATATCCGAAACGACAACCCCCGGGTATTCCGCACCTATGAATTTCAGCGCCTCTTCCGCCGAGGCATAGGTTTCGGTTTCAAACCCGGAAAGGGCCAGCCACTGGCTGATCGATTGCCGCATGTCGGCTTCGTCATCGACAATCGCGACTTTCATTGCACGCGCCATATCTTACTCCGCTGCTGCCAGTTCTGTACCCAATATGGGAAGCTGCACTTCGAATACAGCCCCCCCCGCATCACCATTGCGTGCCAAAAGACGCCCGCCAAGATCGGTGACGATCCCCGAAGATATGGCAAGGCCAAGCCCAACCCCCTCCCCCGGTTTCTTTGTCGTGTAAAACGGCTCGAACAGGTTTTCGAGATTTTCCATGCCATGGCCGTTATCGCTTACCGTCAGATGGACTGAGTGATCGACCGAGATTGCAAGGTCAATGCGCGGGTTTTTGACGTCTTTGGTAGCGTCCAGCGCGTTGCGCAGCAGGTTGATGATCACTTGCTCCAGCCGCAGCCTGTCAGCCATTATCATCACCCGGCTGCGCGGCAGGTTGCGGGTGATTTGCACCACACGAGCCTTCAGTTGCGGCTCCATCATCGACAGGGCAGACGACAGGCACGAACGCACATCCACAGGCTCAAACGCCTCGCCACCCTTGCGGGCATAGGATTTGAGCTGCCTTGTAATCGCCCCCATCCGCTCGATCAGATCATCGATGCGCTGGAACGATGACAGCGCCTCATCCGGGCGGTTGCGTTGCAGCAAAAGCCGAGCGCCTGCCAGATAGGTTTTCATCGCGGCGAGGGGCTGGTTCAACTCATGGCTCACCGCCGCCGACATCTCACCCAAGGCCGCGAGTTTAGAGGATTGCGCCAGCGTCAACTCAGCCACAGCAAGGTCTTTTTGCACCTTTTCGCGCTGCGCAATCTCACGCTGCAGCCGCGCGTTCAGCAAGCGCAACTCAGCACTTTCACGCTGGAATGTCGCGCTTTGCGACCATGCGCGGCGTGAAAGGAAATAGAATGTCATTGCCAGCAGAATGGCAAAACCCATAATCTCCAGCGCCAATACGCCGTTCACCCGCTCGCGCACAGAATCGTATGCCGTGAAGGTCAGGATGCGCCAACCCCGAAATGGTACCCGCGCTTCGGTCTTCAACACGGCAGAGCCGCGCAGATAGGCGTCAGGGCGGCTTTGTGTCCAATCGGATGTGGCCCGCAGCGCGCGTTCAATGGCCGAGGGCGGGTCTTGCGCCGCGAGGGCATCGGCCAATGTCAGTCCGCGCCAGCGAGGCTCGGTCGCCAAAATCACCTTGCCTTCGCTATCGGTCACCAGAACCGCATCCGTCAGCCCCGCCCAAGCGCGCTCGTATTTCATCAGGTCCACGGCCACCACGATCACGCCGATCATCCGGTTATCGGCCAGCACCGCGCGCGAATAGGTAAAATCATTTCCCCCGGTTTCGCGCGGCTGCGCCGAAAACACCGTATCCTTGGTACGCTGCGCATCAACAAAATAGGCTGCCGAGCGATGAAGGGAACCAATCAGATTGCGGTTCGTCGCCCCCACGGCCCGCCCGTCCTTATCCAAAAGCAAGATCGAGGCCGCGCCAATCTCTGCCTGAAACGAGATCAGGCGTGCAGAGGTGCTGGCATACTGGCTTTCACCCAAGGCCCGGATCAATTCAGGGTCACGCGCCAGCAACAGCGGCACCACCGAATTGCGTTGCAACTCCGAAATCAGGTTCCCGGAATAAAGTGCAAGGCGCACCTCGGCTCGGTTGCGGGTGGCCTCGGTGAAGCGGTCGGTCAACCAGCTATTGGTAACCAGCACCATAGCCACAGCCCCCACAAACAGGGCCGCAATCACCGCACGCATCGTCCACGACAGCCGACGGGACTGTTGCAGGCCGGGCATTGCCGCCGCCGTGGTGCGTTCTTGGTCTGTGCTGTAGTCGCTCATAGGCGTGAGTTTACGGCCAGTCCGCTACGACCTCAAGCGCGCGCGCGTCAGGCAAGCGCCAAAGCGCCGGTAAGCGAGCGGAAAAGCACCGACCCATCGGTGCCGCCATGTGCGGCCTCGCTTGCCCGCTCCGGGTGCGGCATCATGCCCAGCACCCGGCGGTTTTCCGACAAGATGCCCGCGATCGAGGCCGCCGAACCATTGGGATTGTCGCAATAGGTGAAAGCAACCCGGTCCTCACCCTGCAAGCGCGCCAGCGTTTCGGCGTCGGCGGTGTAATTACCATCATGGTGCGCCACCGGAATCATCACGCGCTGGCCTTTGGTGTAACCCGAGGTAAAGGCGCTATTCGTCGTCGTGACTTCAAGCTCCACCGTTTTGCAGATGAATTTCAGCCCCGCGTTGCGCATCAAAGCGCCCGGCAGCAGTCCCATCTCTGCCAGCACCTGAAAACCGTTGCAGATACCCAGCACATAGCCGCCCCGTGCGGCATGAGCGCGTACCGCAGCCCCGATAGGTGATTGCGCGGCAATCGCGCCGCAGCGCAAATAATCGCCAAAAGAAAAGCCGCCCGGCACGGCCACAACATCCACGCCTTGCGGCAGTTCGGTATCTTTGTGCCAAACCCGATGCACCTCCGCCCCCGCCTGTTCAAAGGCAACAGCAAGGTCGCGGTCACAGTTCGATCCGGGAAAGGTCAGGACAGCGGCTTTCATGGGGGGCCCCTTGGTAGAAGATGAATGCGCCTGCCATAGCCCAAAGCGCCCCCCGGTTCCAGTCCCGCAAACCGCTTCAGTCGCCACTTTTTGAATTTCCGCTTTTCGGACGGAATACTGACGTTAATTAAACATATTTTTCACAACATACTTACGCAGAAGGGTCCCGTCCCCGGATGATGCTCCACACTTCTGATGGGACGACGACCCGCGTGAAAGGAAGACAAAATGGAAGATCTGGCCCTGTTTCAAACCCTTTTCATTCTTGGGGCTGTCGGATTGACGGTGGCTCTTGTCATCAACGCGTTGTTTGATGTTCTTATCGGTGACCCAGAATGGCGCGGTTGGGGGCCGTTTGATTGATCAGACGGCTAATGTCATAAAGGCGTTCTTGCCGTATCGCCCTTATCAATACATCAACGCACCCGAAATATTTGCGTGGGCCTGCGCTGGATAAAATGGCTCAAAGCCCTTTTTGGGGTCGGGAAAGCATCATTTCTTGAATATGTTCGCGCATCCCCTTATCTAACAATCGACTTTGCCCGATTGAAAGCCAATCAAGATGTCCTTTGATGCTTCGGCCCGCAGCCTGACAGCCTCTGCCAAGCCGGCCATTCCGTGCGATTCTGTTCCACCGGAAGAATTGATCCAACAAGCAGAAAGAGCGTCGAGTTTTCTCAAGGCCCTGTCACATGAAGGGCGCTTGATGATCCTGTGTCACCTGACATCTGGCGAGAAATCGGTGACTGAGCTGGAGGCGCTGCTGGGCAGCCGTCAAGCCGCCGTCAGCCAGCAACTGGCCCGTTTACGTCTGGACGGGATTGTTAGCTGCCGCCGTGACGGCAAGGCAATCTTCTATTCGCTCTCCGATCCGCGTGCTTTGCGGATGATGTCGCTCATCCATGAAATGTTCTGCAGCTAGACCGCAGAATTTTGTAACATCGCCCAAAGCTTGGGCATTCCCCCTATTGCACATCAGGCAAGCTGGTATCGGGCTTGCAAAGTGGCATTTGTCACGCCATGCTGACCGAAAGGTCAAAATTTTATTGATTAAAAAAACGGGGAAGTATGCCTGCCATTGTTATTCGCTACGTGCATTGGGTCGAGCGGTGGAACAGACGCATCGGCCGAATGGCGATGTATTTGCTCTTTGCCTTGATGGCCGTTTTACTTTGGGGGGCCTTTGCCCGCGCTGCATGGCACCCGCAAATCTGGACCGATGAGATGGGACAGTTTTTGCTCGCCGGCTATTTCATGCTGGGCGGCGCCTATGC
>CALEMZ010000103.1 GCA_937910975.1 uncultured Pseudorhodobacter sp.
CGTCCGATTCCGAATCACTTTCGGGTGTTTCCCTTTCGGATCTGGCATTTTTACCTAATATCAAAGGCGGAATCGCATAGTTCGCGAGGCTATCTATCTTGATTTAGAAAGTTATTGGGATTTATTGGGAATATCTGGGTGGTAACCGTTTTGTCTATATCTAGTGGTTCGTGGCGCTCATTGCGGCACAATTAGACAATTTGAGCCCGGTTCCCCTACCAGATGCTGTTCTGCGAGCCTCTCAAAAGCAATATATGCCCTTCTTCATGTAAAAATTTGTTTGCGTCCCATGAATTCCCATGTCATTTCTAGATCACGGAAGCAAAAGCGGGCAAGACAAACAGGGGCAACCAAAGACCCCGAAAAGGCGAAAATAGCAGGCTCATACAGGCAACCGCTTTTCGCTTCCGATAAGAAACAGAATTCGGCGAGTGCGCGAGCAGACATCCCCCCCCCAGGTGACGCGCGCAGCCGGAGAAGCCCGGAAACGGGACAGGGCGGCGGATTGGGCAGTGGCAGCAGCCCGATCCGCCGTTGTCCGTTTTACGGACATCACTAAGGCCCGTCCGCTTTGCGGACCGGTAAAGAGATTACGAGGGCGCAAAGGGCAAACCTACCGTGTCGGAAGACTTCAGAGGCGAATACTACCAAAAGGTAGATAGCAAGGCGCGGGTATCCATCCCTGCGGCTTTTCGACGTGTCCTCGACGCAGGTGACCCGCCCAGCAGCGAATTCCCCCGCACTCGCATCGTCATGGTTTATGGTGGCAAAGCCCGGCAGTTCGTCGAATGTTACACCGTAGATGAGGCCGATATGCTGGCTGCCCGCGTGCGTAGGCTGCCCACTGGTTCCAAGCAGCGGATGATTTTGGAGCGGGATCTGATC
The DNA here is from genome assembly GCA_937910975.1 of uncultured Pseudorhodobacter sp. Classification (GTDB taxonomy): domain Bacteria; phylum Pseudomonadota; class Alphaproteobacteria; order Rhodobacterales; family Rhodobacteraceae; genus Pseudorhodobacter. Next base: position 886 of record CALEMZ010000103.1, read on the forward strand.
ACCCGCTCACTCACCGTGGAAATTGATGAGAATGGCCGTATAGTTTTGCCGCAAAAAGTGCGCGACAAGATCGAATTTGCCGATGGTGATGAAACCGCCTTCGCGGGCACGCTGGATCGCTTTCAGATATGGAAGCGTGACACTTATGACGCGATCAGCGGTAGCCTGGACGCGGAAGATGATGAGCTTCCCGAGGGCATGGATATCTTGTCGCTCCTGGGCGGCGCTGATCCGGGGGTATAAGCCTTGGAACACAGCGATCCTGCCCCTGATCGCCCCATATCCCCTGACAATCAGGCGCATATTCCCGTTCTGATCGGCCCGTTGATTGCGGCCGTGGGCCCGGTTTCGGGCCATTGGCTCGATGGCACCTTTGGAGCCGGGGGCTATGCGCGTGCTTTGCTTGCCGCTGGGGCGCAAACTGTAACCGGGGTGGATCGTGACCCGCTGGCGCTTCAGATGGCCGCCGCTTGGGCGCATGAATATGGCGACCGTTTGCACCTCGTGCCGGGCAATTTCTCTGAACTTGACCAATACGCGGGCGAAGCGCTCGATGGCATCGTGCTCGATCTTGGCGTCTCGTCGATGCAGCTTGATCAGGCCGCGCGCGGGTTCTCCTTTGCCAAGGATGGCCCGTTGGATATGCGCATGGCCCAAAGCGGTGAAAGTGCCGCAGATCTGGTTAATTCCGCGTCTGAGGAGGCCCTCGCCGATATCCTCTATCATTATGGCGAAGAGCGCGCATCGCGCCGCATCGCGCGCGCCATTGTCGCCGCCCGCGCCACCGCACCAATCACCACCACGCTGCAACTGGCCGCGATCGTCTCGGCTTGCCTGCCGCGCCCCAAACCGGGGCAAAGCCACCCCGCAACCCGCAGCTTTCAGGCCATCCGCATTGCCGTGAACACCGAGTTTTCTGAACTGATTGAGGGGCTTATGGCCGCTGAACGTGCGCTCAAGCCCGGTGGGATGCTGGCCGTTGTCACCTTCCACAGCCTTGAGGACCGGATCGTCAAGCGTTTCTTCCTTAATCGTTCGGGCAACGACGCGCAAACTAACCGCTATGCGCCTGAGCGCGCCGAAGATACTGCGCGCTTCACCCTCGTGACCAAAGGCGCCGTCGCACCGGATGCCGAAGAGATTGCCCGCAACCCCCGGTCGCGGTCTTCCAAGCTGCGCGTCGGCCAACGTACCCATGCCCCAGCAGGCCCGGTCGATCCTGCCGCCCTTGGCGTGCCGGTGTTGCCTACCAGTTACAACACACGCCCCACGCATAAACCTGTCCAAAAGGCCGGATCTGCCAGAAAAGCCGGATCTGCAAGAAAAGGAAGCCGCTGATGCGCCCCTTAATGTTCATCTTGTCTGTTATGGTTTTGATGTCGTTGGCATTTTGGGCGTACCGCGAAAATTACGCCACGCAGTTGGCTCTGAAGGATGTCTCCAAGCTGAACCATGAGATCGCCAGCCTGCGCGAAGGATTGTCCAGGCAACGCGCTGAATGGGCGTATCTCAACCGCCCTTCGCGGCTGCGGGACCTTGTGGCGTTGAACTTTGACAGCCTAGGCCTTTTGCCGCTGGAACCGGGGCAGTTTGGCCGTCTGGATCAGGTGGTCTACCCGTTGCCGCCCATCTCTGCCTTCGAACTTGGGGTGCCCGTGGATACTGTTGGTGGCCTGGATGGTCCCGTTGATGGAGCGGAGGAACCACTATGATCCGTACACCCCTTCGGCCGCTGGCCCGTGTCTTGTCCGCCCGTGAAAAAGGCGAAAACCCCGATCATATCGAACGCGAGAATATCCGCCTGCGTGCCGAAGAGGCCCGTGCCAGCGCCCAAAACCGTTCCGAGGGGCGGCTTTTGCTGCTGGGTCTTGCCTTTTTTGCTGCCTTTCTTGTGGTCGGGGCCCGCATGGGCCTTCTGGCCGCGTCCGAGCCGATGGAGCCCCGTTCCGCGTCCTCTGGTGCCGATATCAGCGCCTTGCGCGCCGATATCACTGATCGCAATGGCCGGTTGTTGGCCACCAACCTCTCCACCCATGCGCTTTACGCCCATCCAAAACAGATGGTGGACCCGCCCCGCGTCGCGCGCGAGCTGGCCAAGCTCTTTCCCGATATGAAAGCCGAAGATCTGGAGCGCCGCTTTACCGATGGCCGCTCATTCCTCTGGTTGCGCAAAAAGCTTAGCCCCGAGCAGATGCAGGCCGTGCATGATATTGGGGATCCCGGCCTTTTGTTCGGCCCCCGCGATATGCGGCTTTACCCCAACGGCAACCTCGCGGCTCATATCCTTGGCGGGTCTTCCTTTGGCGCTGAAGGCGTCCATTCAGCTGAGGTGATCGGCACCGCCGGGCTGGAACGCGCCATGGATGCCCGGTTGCGCGACCCTGCTCAGGCTTCTATCCCGCTTGCGCTCTCGATAGACCTTACCGTCCAATCCGCCATGCACGAGATCCTTGAGGCGGGCATGATCATGATGAACGCAAAAGGGGCTGCGAGCATCATGCTGGACGTACACACCGGCGAGGTTATCGCCATGGTTTCCCTGCCCGATTTTGATCCCAACGACCGCCCGAACTTTCTTGTTAAGGGCGACCCCGGCGACAGCCCGCTATTTAATCGCGCGGTGCAGGGTGTCTATGAGCTCGGCTCTACCTTTAAGATTTTTGCCGCCGCACAGGCTATGGAGCTGGGGTTGGTGACCCCTGATTCCATGGTCGATGCTGATGCCCCCCTGCGCTGGGGTAAGCACAGGATCGGCGAATTTGAAGGTAAGAATTACGGCCCGCTGTTGTCAGTCACCGATGTGATCGTGAAATCCTCCAACGTCGGCACAGCCCATATGGCGCTGCAAATCGGCGGCGAGCGCCAGCAGGCATTTTACAAATCCCTCGGTTTTTTCGATCCCGTCCCGATTGAGTTGACGGAGGCCCCCGGTGCAGCCCCGCTGATCCCCAAACGTTGGACTGATATTGTCACTATCACCACCTCTTACGGTCACGGCATGTCGGCCAGCCCGATGCATCTTGCCTCAGCCTATGCTGCGATCGCCAATGATGGCGTAATGCTGCCGCCTACGCTTCTGAAGCGCGATAAGACGCCTGTCGGCACCCGTGTCATGTCCGTTGCCAGCGCAGAGGCCGCCGCCGCCATGCTGCGCCAGGTCGTCACCCGTGGCACCGCGTCCTTTGGCGAAGTTGAAGGCTATGAGGTCGGGGGTAAAACCGGGACTGCCGATAAGGTTAAACCTGGCGGCGGCTATGACAAGGGAAAGAACATCAACACTTTCGCGGCCATGTTCCCCGCATCCGATCCGCAGTATGTTCTGGTGGTGACACTGGATGAAGCCTCTGAAAACACCGGCCCAAAGCCACGCCGCACCGCCGGCTGGACCGCCGTGCCTGTCGCCGCCGAGATCATTCGCCGCACGGCACCGCTTCTGGGCCTCAGACCACAGATTGAAACCCTCGCCCCAAATGCGGTATCAGCAGCCAAACCGTAATTCGCACCCAGGGGGCAGATGTGACACAGGCCAGAAAACTCTCCGATCTTGGCCTGACCGCACGCGGCGGCGATAACCCTTTTATTACAGGACTATGCGTCGATAGCCGTGCGGTTCAGCCCGGCAATCTATTTGCTGCCATGCCCGGCGCGGTGATTCACGGCGCGCATTACATCAAGGCCGCAGTGGCCCGCGGGGCCAGCGCCGTGCTGACCGATGCCGAAGGCGCGGCCCTCGCGCGCGCTGATATGGGCGATGATCTGAGTGGCGCAGCGCTGATCGTCACCCAAGATTCGCGTCAGGCACTGGCCTATGCCGCAGCGCTCTGGTTCGGCAGTCAGCCCGCCACAATCGTTGCTGTCACCGGCACCAATGGCAAAACCTCCGTTGCCACCTTCACCCGCCAGATCTGGATGGCACTCGATCACGCTGCCATCAACATCGGTACCACGGGGGTGGAGGGCGCATGGCACGCCCCATCGCCCCATACCACGCCCGAGCCCATCACGCTCCACCGTATGCTCGCGCAAGCCGCAAACGCTGGCATCACTCATGTCGCGATGGAAGCCTCCTCCCATGGCCTCGACCAGCGCCGTCTCGATGGCGTGCACCTAGCGGCGGCGGGCTTTACCAATTTCACCCAAGATCATCTCGATTACCACCAAACGTTCGAGGCGTATTTTGAGGCCAAAGCGGGTCTGTTTTCGCGGCTTTTGCCCGAGGATGGCGTCGCTGTGATCAATATCGATGAAGCGCGCGGCGAAGATATGGCCGCCATCGCCGAAGACCGCGGTCAGGATGTGCTGCGCGTGGGCCGCTGCCCCAACGCCGATCTGCGCCTCATGGGTCAGCGCTTTGATGCAACGGGCCAGGATCTGCGCCTCGAATGGCTGGGCGAGGTGCACCAGATCCGCCTCGCCCTGATCGGCGGCTTTCAGGCAGAAAACGTTCTGCTCGCCGCCGGGCTTGCGATTGGGGCAGGCGATGATCCGGGCCGCATCTTTGCGGCCCTGCCACAACTTACCGGCGTGCGCGGGCGCATGCAATTGGCCGCTACTCGTCAGAATGGTGCCTCTGTTTTTGTCGATTACGCGCATACCCCTGATGCCATTGCCACCGCCTTGCAGGCGCTGCGCCCGCATGTGATGGGCCGCATCGTTGTTGTGTTTGGGGCCGGGGGCGACCGTGATACCACCAAACGCCCGCTGATGGGGGCCGCTGCCAGCGCTCATGCCGATGTGCTGTTTGTGACCGATGATAACCCCCGCTCCGAAGAACCCGCCGCCATTCGCGCCGCCATCATGGCCGCTTGCCCCGAGGCCAATGAGGTGGGCGACCGCGCCGAGGCGATCTTGCGCGGCGTCGATGCGCTTGGTCCCGGCGATGCGCTGCTGATCGCAGGTAAAGGCCATGAATCTGGCCAAACTATCAAAGGCCAGATTTACCCGTTCGATGATGTCGAACAGGCCTCCATCGCAGTCGCCGCCCTTGATGGATTGATTTGATGCTGCCGCTTTGCCACTTTTTCCCCTTCCGCCGTTATCTTCGGCCAAATAACTCATAGGGGGGGCCGGGGGATGTGAAATCACTCGGCGCTTGCCAACCATGCTGCCACCAACCCTGTTGCCCAAAAGGACTGCCCCGCCCATGACCCCACTCTGGACCTCTCAAGACGCGACACAGGCCACGGGCGGCATCTCCACTACTGATTGGCAGGCCACAGGCGTCTCCATCGACACCAGAACCCTACAACCCGGCGATCTTTTCGTGGCGCTCAAAGATATTCGCGATGGCCATGATTTCGTTGCAGTCGCCCTCGAAAAAGGTGCCGCCGCCGCTCTCGTCTCGCGTGTCCCCGAAGGTGTCTCCCCTGATGCGCCGCTGCTTGTCGTCCCCGATGTACTGCGTGCACTTGCGGATCTGGGCCGCGCCGCCCGTACCCGCACAGATGCCCGCGTGATCGGCGTCACAGGCTCGGTCGGCAAAACCTCCACCAAGGAAATGCTGCGCATGGCACTTGGGCGGCAGGCTAAGCTCCACGCCGCCGAGGCCAGCTACAACAACCATTGGGGCGTCCCGCTTACTCTGGCGCGTATGCCCAAAGATACCGGCATCGCGGTGATCGAGATCGGCATGAACCATCCCGGCGAGATCTCCCCGCTTGCAATCTTGGCGCGCCCGCATGTCACCATCATCACCACCGTTGCCCCCGCGCATCTGGAGGCGTTTGAGAACCTCGCAGGCATCGCCGCCGAGAAGGCCTCAATCATCGACGGGCTTGAGGAGGGCGGTACCGCCATCCTGCCCGCCGATCTGGAACTGACGCCGATCCTCACCGCCAAAGCCTCACTGGCAGGAGTCAGCACTGTACTCTTTGGCACCCATGCACAGGCCGATTACCGGCTCACGGATGTGCAGGTTACCGAATTCGCCACCATAGCGCGCGCGCGCCACGCCGGGCAGGATATGCTCTTCAAGCTTGCCACACCGGGCCGCCATTTTGCTGCCAATGCGCTGGCGGTTCTGGCGGCATCGGATGCGCTGGGGTTGGACCGCGCCCTTACCACCACCGATCTGGGCCGCTGGGCGCCACCTTCGGGCCGTGGCACCCGCGAAACGATCCAGCTTGATGCGGTCGAAGGTCTTAGCTTCGGGCTGATCGATGATGCCTTCAACGCCAATCCCGCCTCCATTGCCGCCGCCCTTGATCTGCTGGCCGCTTGCCAGCCCACCAACCGTATGGGCCGCATCGCACAGGGCCGCCGGATTGCCATCCTCGGAGATATGCTGGAACTGGGCCCCACCGAGGCCCAGCTCCACGCCGATATCGCCAACCATCCGGCGCTGGCCCATATCGCGCTCGTCCATTGTGTCGGCCCCCGGATGCAGGCGCTGCACGAAGCCCTGCCCAGATCCAAGCGTGGCCATTGGGTCGCAACCGCAGCTGAGCTGTTGCTTAAAGCGCCGCATTTGGCCGATGCGGGCGATATCTTGCTGGTCAAAGGCTCAAAAGGCATCAAGGTCAGCCTTGTGGTTGACGCCTTGCGTAAATTGGGGCAACCGGGCAGATCAACTCAGGGGGCAGAGTGAATGCTATATTGGCTAACCGAGTTTTCTGACGGCGGCGACGTGTTCAACCTGTTCCGCTACATCACCTTCCGTGCGGGTATGGCGTTTTTTACAGCGCTGATATTTGGCTTTATCTTTGGCCTGCCGCTGATCAACTTCTTGCGCCGTCGCCAGGGCAAGGGTCAGCCGATCCGCAGTGATGGCCCGCAAAGCCATTTTGCCAAAGCTGGCACGCCGACGATGGGAGGGCTTTTGATCCTCTCGGCGCTGCTGTTTTCAACGCTGCTTTGGGCGCGGCTTGATAATCCTTACGTCTGGATCGTGCTCGGCGTCACCTTCTCCTTCGGGCTGATCGGCTTTGCCGATGATTACGCCAAGGTCACCAAGCAAAACACCAATGGCGTGTCGTCCAAGGTCCGCTTCACCCTTGGCCTGATCATCGCCGCCGTGGCCGTGGCCGCCGCTGCTTGGGCGCATCCGCCCGCGCTGTCTTACACCCTCGCCATGCCGGTGTTCAAAAACGTGCTGATCGATATGGGCTGGTTCTTCATCCCCTTCGGCATGCTCGTGATCGTGGGCAGCGCCAATGCGGTGAACCTGACCGACGGGCTCGACGGCCTCGCCATCATGCCCGTGATGATTGCAGCCGGAACCCTTGGCGTCATCGCCTATATTGTAGGTAACTATAATTACACCGAATATCTGGGCGTACATTTCGTCCCCGGCACGGGTGAACTTCTGATCTTCTCCGCGGCCCTTTTCGGCGGCGGCCTTGGGTTTTTGTGGTACAATGCCCCCCCGGCCGCGGTCTTTATGGGCGATACCGGCTCGCTCGCGTTGGGTGGCGCGCTGGGTGCCATCGCGGTCTGCACCAAGCATGAGATCGTGCTGGCCATCGTCGGCGGGTTGTTCGTGGTGGAAGCCCTTTCGGTCATCATCCAGGTCCTCCACTTCAAACGCACCGGGCGCCGCGTGTTCCTGATGGCCCCGATCCACCATCACTTTGAGAAAAAAGGCTGGGCCGAGCCGCAGATCGTCATCCGCTTCTGGATCATCTCCCTGATCCTCGCGTTGATTGGTCTGGCCACGCTGAAACTGCGGTAGGGTGCAGTGCCGCTGAAGCACACCACCCTACGGTTGGCCTTTCGCTCGGCGCCCATGGGGCGGAATGACAGTATTTTCGCATCCAATTCATCGCATTGAAGCCTGACAATTTTTTGGAAATCACCCCCGAAACCACAGCCGAGATTGCAACGCTCAGAGCCTTGCTCCGATCCTGACCCCCATTTCATCTATTCAAAAATATCCAAACCCTGCCGCAGGATACCTTGCGCCGGGCCTGCGTGCCGCCAAACCGCCCGCCCATGCGCGCCGTGTAGGCCTTAAAACCGCTCGGCCCGCACCACCTTCGTGTCCGAAACGCTGACCACCCCGATATGCCGCTCCACCACGGCAAAGGCTGCCTCCAGCAGGCTTTCCAGCCGCTCCGGCCGGATCAGGCAGACCACGGCCACCATGCCCGAGCGCCCGATCTGCCCCTCGCGGCTCCACTCGCCCGAACGCCCCGCGCCGCCCATCACCGGCAGCACCGTGTAGCCCGTAACCCCGGCCTTTTGAAGCGCTGCCGTTAGCCGCCCCTCCATCACCGCTTCAATGATAATCTCGACCCGTTTTGCCTCATGCATCTGCATCCGATCAACTCCCCAAAATAGCCGTCGCCACGGCCAGATAAAGCGGGATTCCGATGGTCAGGTTGAAAGGGAACGTCACCCCCAACGCCAGCGTCAGCGAAATCGCAGGGTTCGCGGCAGGCAGAGCGACCCGCATCGCCGCAGGCACCGCGATGTAGCTCGCTGAGGCCGATAGCACCATCAGCAGCGTCGTCCCTCCAAGGCTCAGCCCGATCAATAGGCCCACCATAAGGCCGAGGCTCGCGCCGATTAGTGGCATGATAAGCCCAAAGGCCAGCACGCCGCCCCGTACCTCGCCGCGCGATTGCCGCAGCCCCCGGCCTGCGACCAGTCCCATATCCAGCAAGAACAGGCACAAGATTCCCTTGAAGGGCGCGGTGATGAAGGCGTCAATCTCGGCTTTTCCCTCTGGCCCTACGATCCAGCCAATCGCAAAGGCCCCCACCAGCAGCACGATGGAGCCGTTGAGCATAATTTCCCGCCACAGATGCCCGCCCCCATCCGCCCCGCCGCCGCCCTTGCGCGAAATCAGCCACAGGGCCGACAGGATCGCGGGGGCCTCCATCGCGGCGGCTACGGCAACCATATAACCCTCAAACACGATGCCCTGCGCATCCAGCACCGAGGAGGCCGCGACAAAGGTCACAATCGAGATGGAGCCATAATGCGCGGCCACCGCGGCCGCATCCACGACGCTCAGCCGTGTCATGACCCGCAGCATCGCAAAGCCGATGAAGGGGATCAGCGCCGAAAGCGCCATCCCCGCCAGCAAGGAAACTCCAAGCTGCATATCCATCCCGTTGCCCGCAACAGCGACCCCGCCTTTGATCCCGATGGCAAAAAGAAGATAGAGCGACATGCCCTTGGCCACCGCTTCGGGAAAAGCCAGATCGCTGCGCGCAAGGGCTGCGACAAGGCCCAGAACAAAGGACAATATGATTGGAGATAAAAGGTTGTCCGCCGCCAATTCCATCATCGCCTGCATTTTGCGGCCTTCTCATGCTGTAAAATTCCTTGTGAGAGATGGCGCAAGGTGGCGGGCGCGGCAAGGGGCTTGCGTTAAAAAGGGCCGGTTTTTTCGCTAGGCTCCAGACCCATTAATTTGCTTGAGGCTTTGATGCCTGCATGATTCAAG
>CALEMZ010000104.1 GCA_937910975.1 uncultured Pseudorhodobacter sp.
GGACGCGATCCTTAGCAGTCAAGCTGTGCGCGATGCCTATCTTGGCGCTGAACACACGGAGGATGCATAATGTCTAAACTCGGTGTGCATGACGTCGCCGTGCGCTATGGTAAAGTGCCAGCACTGACAGACGTAAGCCTGACCGTAGAGGAAGGGGAGCGGTTGTTCATCTCCGGTCCAAATGGGGCTGGGAAGTCCTCATTGCTCAAAGCCATTTGCGGCGCGGTCGCCACAACACATGGCCGGATCGAGATGGATGGTGATGTGCTGAGCGGGCGCTCGCCTGAGGCTATCGCTCGTCTTGGCCTGACCATGGTGCCAGAGGGGCGCGAAATTTTTGGCACGCTTACGGTTGAGGAAAACCTTCGGGTCGGCACGGGCATTCGCCGTGACACGGCAGCAATCGAAAGTGACATCAAAGAGGTCTATGAGAGCTTCCCAGTTTTGGGAGAACGCCGCCACGCAAACGCAGGTGCGCTGTCAGGCGGGCAACAACAGATGCTGGCTATCGGGCGGGGGTTGCTGACCAATCCCAAGTTGATGCTGGTGGATGAACCCTCGCTAGGTCTGGCACCGAACATTGTCGACCAAGTCTATGAAACGTTGGTGAATTTGCAAAGGGATCGCGGTCTGACCTTGATTGTAGTTGAGCAAAGCTCTGCCCGTGCTGCCCGTGTAGGGGGCCGCATGTTGTTGCTGCGCGGTGGCTCAGTTGTAGGTGACGGCGATTCGGCTGAATTCGCACAAAGTGACCTGATCAAAGAGGCCTACTTTGGCCAAGACGCGAAAGAGGACCAACCATGAACGCAATTCCGCAGCTCTTTTTTGATGCAATGAGCCTTGGTGGTATCTACGCTATGGCAGCCTTGGGCATTGCGTTGATTTTTGGAGTGATGAACCTCGTGAACTTCGCGCATGGTGAATACATCGCCTTTTGCGTCTTTGCCATGATCGTGCCCTCAACCGACGCTGTCGCGGTAATGTTTCTAGGCAAAGCCCCAGCATTCATTTTGATTCCTGCATTGTTAATGGTCGGTGCGGCTGCGGCTGTGACATCAGAGTTCTTTGTATTCCGCCACATGCGAAATGCGACACCTGTGGCGATGATGATATCATC
>CALEMZ010000105.1 GCA_937910975.1 uncultured Pseudorhodobacter sp.
GGTGAAAAACTTGGCTATAGTATGGAAAGTTATTACGCCTGACGCCGCGCCAGTCACAAGAACGGTTTTGATTTGCGTATGAGGCGCAACTGAAAAGGGCGCATTACCCTATCAATTCCTTCTGTTACATTCCCTTAGTTCCCAGCGTTGCCCACCGCATTGCTCACTCCGACGACAGAACCGATCAGCCCCAGGATTGTGCGGGCCACGGTGACAGAGGATTCCGTCGCAAAGACGGTATCTTGCGGGTTGATCGGGAATTTGCGCGCGGCAAACAGCCCGTCTGCACTCGACAGATCAAAGGCGAATATCACCTGAGACATCTCTGGCCCCCGAGCATCGTGGCGCAGGGCTTCGGTCGGGTATTCGCGTAGCACCAGCACCGATTTCACATTCGCCCGCGCATCCGACAAACCGCCGATCATCGACAGGGCCTCCATGGCAGAAATCTTGTCACGGTCAAAATAGAGCAATTCTTCGCGGCCCGTTGCACCAAGCGCGGTGAAGAACCGCCTGTCGGGCTCAATCAGAACTTTGTCATTGCCGCGCAGTACCAGGTCCAGCCCCGCCTCGGCCATCAGCCGATCAGCGCGGATTTCATAGGTCTTGCCGCTGCGGATCAGCCGCACCACCGGGTTGCGCAGGCTGGGCTGAATGCCGCCGCCCTGGGCCAGCAGGCTCAGGAGGCTGTAATTGCGGTCGGGCAATGGGTAGGTGCCGGGCTTGGCCACGCCGCTGACTAGATGCACCGAATTCTGCTGCCCCGGTTCTAGTGTCAATTGCACTTGGGCTGAGGGCACGACGACCTCCAGTTGCTCCTGAATCTTGCTGCGGGCGGCTTCGGGCGTCATGTTGCGCACGGCGATCTCGCCCAGATAGGGAATAAAGATTGTTCCGCCGGAAGAGACTACAAGCTGCGCCAGATCAGCGCGTTTTGCCGCCCCAGAGGTCAGCAGCGAATTTTCTTGGCTGTCCCAGATGGCCAGCGAGATTTTATCTCCGGCCTGGATCAACTGCGATTGCGCCCCTCGCCCACCTGAGAGCCATTGATAGCCACCTTGCCAACCCGTGGCGGGCCAATGCTGCAAGCCAACCACATTCCGGGTGGAGACATGCACGACCTGAAACTGCGGGTTTGCCTTATCCTGTTCTTTCAGGATTTCGGAAGACATCGCTGCCCCCCGTGGGAGGGAACACCCCGCGAGTATCAATAGCCCAATACATACCATCACCAATCTTATATTGTGCTGCACGCGGACCGCTCCGATCATTTTTTCTTTTTTCTTTCCTCCTTTTACGCAGGCCAAACCTTCAAATACAGTCCTGTTCCGCAATCAAATCACAGCTATGTCGCGCGGGCCACAATTGCATTTGATATTGTGTTGCAGTGGCTAAATAGGCCGCCATACACCACAATATCTAGGGCTTGCTGATGCTTTCAAGGTATCGGCCAAAATCATTCTTGGCGAAAACATTGCTGGTTTGGCCAGTTCGGCCTTGGTAATCCAACTTTTTTGAAAGGCAATCTCATCTGGGTTTGCCTGTTTGATTTTGCGGGGAGGCAGGCTTCATCGTTGCGATCTGCAAGGACTTCCCGGAACCCGTCGGCATCGTAGCCCTTGTCCGCCAGAAGCACCTTTGCCGAGGGTGCGCCGGCCAGGAATTTTTTGGCCAGAAGATAAGCTCGCGCCAACCCGCCGGGGCCTGTTATGCCGAAAGGTCCGTCAGAATGTTACGCAAGCCCACGCGCCAATCGGGGCGGGCGATGCCAAAGACGGCCTCGGTCCGGTCGTTGTCCATTCGCGAATTTGGTGGGCGTTTGGCCGGGGTCGGGTAGGCGTCTGAGGAGATGTCGGCGACCTCGCAGCTCAGCCCCGATTGCGCAAATATCTCACGCGCGAAATTCGCCCAGCTGACATCCGGCCCGCCGGAGAAATGATAGCTGCCGGTTTTGGACGGGTCGGCCTGCAATTGTGCCGCTATGCTCAGGCAGGCATCGGCAATGTCGGCAGCGCATGTCGGCCCGCCGATCTGATCGGCCACAATGGTTAGGCGCGCGCGTTCGGCTCCCAGCCGCAGCATGGTTTTGACAAAGTTGTTGCCATGGGCCGACACCACCCAGGAGGTGCGCAAAATCACATGGGTGCAGCCCGCTGCACGCACCGCCGCTTCGCCCGCCAGCTTGCTGCGGCCGTAGGCACCCAAAGGCCCGGTCGGGTGATCCGAGGCAAAAGGTATCGTGCCCGCGCCATCAAAAACGTAATCGGTGGAAATATGCACCAAGGGCAGGCCCCGCGCTGCCGCTGCAACCGCAATCGCGCCCGGTGTGGTGGCATTGATCAGGGTTGCCCGCGCTTCGTCGCTTTCGGCCTTGTCCACCGTCGTATAGGCGGCGGCATTGATCACCGCATCGGCCTCGGTTTGTGCCACAAAGGCCGCACAAGCCTCGGGGTTTTCAAAATTGGCCTGATCTGAGCCGCGCACCTCCAGAACGGCGGCGCCACAGCGGCGTTGCAGCTCTTGCGCGACCTGTCCGTTTTTGCCGAAAACCAGATACCTCATTGCCTAGCCTTTCGTGCCCAACCGCTTGCCCACACCTTCGCGGTTTTGCAAGGCGCGCCACCAGTCTTCGTTGTCCAGATACCACTGCACGGTCAGGGCCAACCCTTCTTCGACCGTTATCGATGGCCGCCAGCCCAGCTCTTCGCGGATGCGGGTCGGATCGATGGCATAACGCGCGTCATGGCCGGGACGGTCGGTCACGAAGGTGATCTGTTCGGCATAGGCTTTGTTGCCGGGGCGCTTTTCATCCAAAATGGCGCAGATGGTTTTTACCAGTTCCAGGTTGGTGCGCTCATTCTCGCCACCAATATTATAGCTGCGGCCCACTTCGCCGCGAGCCAGCACCGTCAGCAGCGCATCGGCATGATCTTCGACATACAGCCAGTCGCGGATGTTCGAGCCATCACCGTAGATCGGCAACGGCGCCCCCGCCAACGCGTTCAGGATGGTCACCGGTATCAGCTTCTCGGGGAAGTGATAGGGACCGTAATTGTTGGAACAATTGGTCAGCAGCACCGGCAACCCATAGGTTTCGGCCCAAGCCCGCACCAAATGGTCAGAGCTGGCCTTCGACGCCGAATAGGGGCTGCGCGGATCATACGGTGTATCTTCGGTGAATTTTACGTCTGGGTCATTGGGCAGTGAGCCAAACACCTCATCGGTCGAGATATGATGAAAGCGGAAAGTATCGGGGCGGCCTTTGCGTTCCCACAACGCCAGCGCCGATTGCAACAGGTTATAGGTGCCCATGATATTGGTTTCCATGAACACGCCCGGCCTGTCGATGGAGCGGTCCACATGGCTTTCTGCAGCTAGATGCAAGATGGCATCGGGCGCGGCCGCCGAAATCGCTGCCTCCACAGCGGCGGCATCCCGAATATCGACCTGCACAAAGCTGTAAAGCGGGCTATCCGCCACAGAGGCCAGGTTTTCAAGGCAGGCAGCATATGTCAGCGCATCAAGGTTGATGACCTCATGCCCCTGCGCCACGGCCTGCCGTACCACCGCCGACCCGATAAACCCCGCGCCACCGGTGACAAGCAGTTTCATTCTAGAAATCCCATGATCCAAGTAGTTTTGTATTGTCAATCATCTTGCCCCAAAGCGTAGAGAACTTTTCGGTAGGTTCAAATCCGCGCCCGTTTGCAAACGTGAAAGATAGAAAATGCGGTCGTTGCAGATCTCTTTGACACGCAGAGAGGTAGCGCTCAGCCATACCACAGAAGATGACATCCGGCGAGATCGCTGCAACCAGCTCTGTATGAAAGTAACGAGTACGGCAGAAGATGACACGCCGGAACACATGGGTCATGAACGGTAATAAGGCGCTCATGAAGCTATCGCCAAAAATCAGTAAGGTTTTATCTGATACTGAGGAAAGGTTCTCATGCAAAACCATAAGGCCGTCATTGCCCTGCCGCCCTCCATTCGATGCACGTATTGCATCAGCGGTTGAAATTGAATGAACACGGTGGGTACGTTCACCTAGAGGTGGGGTAAATTTGCTGCCAAGATCACCAGAAAAATCATCCTCGGTAATACGATATACCTTTGTCATCGCTTCCAGGCTATCCGCCAGACCATCAGCAAGCAGCCGGCAAATCTCTTGAGACACGACCAGAGAACCTAATGCTGAATAATGAGTATCTGTCTGATAAAAAAGAGGCTTTTGTCCCATAAGTAGCTTCAGCGGATACACTACTTGTTTTTGCGCCTCACTTGTAGCCGCAACGGCGTAGTCACGTTGATAGGTCGACGACATCTGCTCCGGCAGGTCGAGCATATCGGCCAGCGCCACCATCTTGTCAGGAAACACCACCTGTAAAAACGCTATGCCGTTCTTCTGACAGAACCGCGCCCGGTGATCAATGTTTTCGTTAAAATTCTGTACCGAGGCGGCACTGGGCGGGGTCACGCCCGAAAACAACTCCCGGGTCCTGTGTGCCCCGCCGGAGAGAAATAAATACCCGTCCTGGCCGATCAGCACATCAGGGGGTGTCGTTTTATGCGCAGCTTCCTGGCCGGAAACTGCATCAGACATCTGAAACCTCATATACAAACGGGCTGTTGAAATCCGCCAGGAACGGGGCTTTGGCATCCTTGGCCGACAGAACCGCATCTGCGGCCTCAATGCCCCAGTCAATACCGATGGTCGGGCAGTCAAAGCGGACCGCACCGTCGCATTCCGGCGCGTAGTAATCCGAGCACTTATAGACAATCTCTGTATCGGGTTCGCGAGTGACAAACCCATGCAGGAAGCCCGCTGGGATCAGCAGTTGCTTGCCATTGTCAAAGCTCAGATCAACCCCCACCCATTTGCCATAGGTAGGGCTGCCCTTGCGGATATCTACCGCCACGTCAAAAAGCCGACCCCGGCCACAGCGCACCAGCTTATCTTGCGCATGCGGGGGCGACTGGAAATGCAGACCCCGCACGGTGCCTACCTCATGCGACAGTGAATGATTGTCCTGCACAAAAGTCATCGTGATGCCCGCCGCATTGGCGCGCTCTTGATTGTAGCTTTCCGAGAAGACGCCGCGATGGTCACCAAAACGCAATGGGGTCAGGATCAGCACACCAGCCAAAGCTGTTTGTTCAACTTGCAAAGTCATTCTCTCTATTGATTAAAATGGCCATAAGTCTCCAGAGTGGGTAGCAAATACAACCCTGAATGTCACCCCTGTTTTCTGTAACAACACATAGGCGAGGCTCCCGATTTTGCCTGTGAAATCCTCTTTCGACGGTCGTGTCGCGAAGTTGGTGGAAATTTGAAGGTGGCGTAATCTCCGGGTGCATCAAACCCACCCAATCGGCGGCTGGCACCGCCATAGGAGATCACGCCATGACCAAGACTACAGAGACGAGCGCCATTTCGCTACTTGCTTGTGAAGAAGGCTTTGACCCAATCGAGGATCGGCTTCGCGCCAACATCCGCGGCACGATCGAGGCCGTTTTCAACGAAGAGCTGGACAGTTTTCTTGGCCGTTTGCGGTACGGCCGAGAGGCCGGTGCGGTGAAGGGCTATCGCCACGGAAACCGAGATCGCCAAATTATAGGGACGTTTGGTGCCGAGACCATCAGCGTGCCGCGCGCCCGGGTTGAAGACGAAGCCGGCAAGATCAGCGAATGGCGCTCCAAGGCGCTGCCACGTTACCAGAG
>CALEMZ010000106.1 GCA_937910975.1 uncultured Pseudorhodobacter sp.
GCGTTGTAAGATTGCTAGTTCGTCGTGCGATAGACCGGGGGTGTAGGTTTACTCATGTGAATGAGCTAACACCTTGGAGTTACGCAGGGAAACCCTCCCGATTTGTGCAACAAAGCCGGATTGCCCGCGAAATTGGATAGCAGGTAACTTACCCTTGCAGCGTCCGAACCCCAATGCCCTCTTCCCGTGCCTTCATCGCCGACACAGCGGCAATCGAGCCTGCCGCCGTGGTGAAATATGGGATCTTGTCCATCAGCGCCACGCGGCGGATGTCGCGTGAGTCGGAGATGGCCTGGGTGCCTTCGGTGGTGTTGAGCACCAGTGCGATGTCGTTGTTTTTCAAGCGGTCAACGATATTCGGGCGGCCTTCATAGACCTTGTTGACCAAAGTCGCGGGCGCGCCGACCTCGGCCAGCCATTTGGCGGTGCCTTTGGTCGCGACAATTTCAAACCCCATGGCGATCAGGTCGCGGGCGGCCTGCGCCATGGCGTCTGATTTATCCATGTCTTTGATC
Source organism: uncultured Pseudorhodobacter sp. (assembly GCA_937910975.1). Lineage (GTDB taxonomy): Bacteria > Pseudomonadota > Alphaproteobacteria > Rhodobacterales > Rhodobacteraceae > Pseudorhodobacter. Next base: position 516 of record CALEMZ010000106.1, read on the forward strand.
GAGAGAAACACGCGGCCCTCTTCGGGCAGCACGGTGCCGGCACCAAGCTGTGCCTTCAGGAACGCCAGCGGGAAGCTACGGTCCCAGCCCATCACCTCACCTGTGGAGCGCATTTCGGGGCCGAGCAGCGGGTCAACGCCGGGGAAGCGGGCGAAGGGAAGCACGGCCTCTTTAACCGAGAACCAGGGCGTAATTGGATTGGCCAGGGTCATTGGGTCGGCCAGCGGCAGGTCAGTATCGGGGCCGACGCCGGCGGCATAGGGCGCGCGCATCGGGAAATTGGCCAGCGACTCGCCTGCCATCAGGCGGGCGGCGATGCTTGCAATCGCGCTATCGGTCGCCTTGGCGACGAAAGGCACGGTGCGCGAGGCGCGAGGGTTAACCTCCAGCACATAAATATCATCACCCTTCAGCGCGAATTGCACGTTCATCAACCCTACCACTTTCAGCGCGCGGGCCATGGCGACGGTTTGCACCTTCAGCTCTTCGATGATTGCGGGGGAGAGGCTGTGCGGTGGCAAGGAACAGGCGGAATCGCCGGAGTGGACGCCCGCCTCCTCGATATGCTCCATGATGCCCGCGACGTGGACGTTATGACCATCGGAAAGTGCATCGACATCGACCTCGATCGCGCCGGAGAGGTAGCTATCCAGCAGCACCGGATTGTTGCCGGAAACCTGCACGGCCTCGCGGATGTAGCGTTCCAGCTGGGCGTCGTCGCGGATGATCTCCATCGCGCGGCCGCCCAGAACGAAAGAGGGGCGGATGACCAGCGGGTAGCCAACATCCTTGGCCACCGCGAACGCCTCATCGCGCGAGCGGGCAGTGCCATTATGGGGCTGCTTGAGGTTCAGCTTGTGCAGGAGTTTCTGGAAGCGCTCACGGTCTTCGGCCAGATCAATCGCATCGGGGGTGGTGCCGAGGATCGGGATGCCTTCGTCATGCAAGGCGTTGGCAAGCTTCAGCGGGGTTTGGCCGCCGAATTGCACGATAACGCCGTGAAGCGTGCCGTTTTCTTGCTCGACGCGCAGGATCTCCAGCACATGTTCCAACGTGAGGGGTTCGAAGTACAGCCGGTCCGAGGTGTCATAATCGGTGGACACTGTTTCAGGGTTGCAGTTGATCATGATGGTTTCATAGCCAGCCGCCGTCAGGGCATAGCAGGCATGGCAGCAGCAATAATCAAACTCGATCCCTTGGCCGATGCGGTTGGGGCCGCCACCCAGGATGACGACCTTTTTGGCGTTGGAGGGGCGGGCCTCACATTCGACATCGCCCATGGCCGGGGATTCGTAGGTGGAATACATATAGGGGGTCTGCGCCTCAAACTCGGCGGCGCAGGTGTCGATGCGTTTGAAGACGGCATTGACGCCAAGGTTGCGGCGCGCGCGTCTGATCTGGCCTTCATCCCGGCCTGTCAGAATGGCAAGGCGGGCATCGGTGAAGCCGAACATCTTCAGGCGGCGCAGGGCGTCGGCATTGGTGGGGATGCCATCGTGGCGGATCTGCGCCTCCACGTCGATTATTTCGCGGATACGGGCAAGGAACCATGGGTCAAATGCGGTGGAGCCGTTAATCTCGTCATTGGTCAGCCCGTGGCGCATGGCCTGCGCGATGACCCGGATGCGGTCAGGGGTTTGCTGGCTCAGGGCCTTGAAAATCGCCGCACGGTCCGGTGCGCCGGGGATCTCGATCTCATCAAAGCCGGTCAGCCCGGTTTCCAGTGAGGCCAGCGCCTTTTGCATCGACTCGTGGATGGTGCGGCCAACCGCCATCACCTCACCCACCGATTTCATCGCGGTGGTCAGGTTTGGCTCGGACCCCGGAAACTTCTCAAAGGTGAACCTTGGGATTTTGGTGACCACATAATCTATTGAGGGTTCAAACGATGCGGGTGTCACTCTTGTGATGTCATTGTCCAACTCGTCCAGCGTATAGCCTACAGCCAGCTTCGCCGCGACCTTGGCAATCGGGAAGCCCGTGGCCTTGGAGGCCAGCGCCGAGGAGCGCGACACGCGGGGGTTCATTTCAATCACGATCATGCGACCATCAACGGGGTTGATCGCCCATTGCACGTTGGAGCCGCCGGTTTCGACCCCGATTTCGCGCAGCACGGCGATGGAGCCGTTGCGCATGATCTGGTATTCCTTGTCGGTCAGCGTCAGGGCGGGGGCGACTGTAATGCTGTCGCCGGTATGCACGCCCATCGGATCGACGTTTTCAATCGTGCAGATGATGATGGCGTTATCGGCGGTGTCGCGCACCACCTCCATCTCAAACTCTTTCCAACCCAGTAGCGATTCATCAATCAAAATCTGCGCCATGGGAGAGGCCTCAAGCCCGCTCCGGCAGATCGCCTCATAATCATCGCGGTTATAGGCGACGCCGCCGCCGGTGCCGCCAAGGGTGAAGGCGGGGCGGATGATGGCGGGCAGGCCGACATATTCGATGGCGTCCATACAGGCGGCGACGCCAGCCTTGATGTCATACTTGCCGGAGGGAAGTTTGGGGGCGGCGACGATCGTGGCTTTGGGGTTTTCAATCCCGATGCGGTCCATCGCCTCGCGGAACAGTTTGCGATCTTCTGCCATTTCGATGGCTGCGCGCTTGGCGCCGATCAGCTCCACGTTAAACTTTTTCAACACGCCCATCTCGTCGAGGGCCAGCGCGGTGTTCAGCCCGGTTTGGCCGCCCATAGTTGGCAGCAGCGCATCGGGGCGCTCTTTCTCGATGATTTTGGCGACAACTTCCGGGGTGATCGGTTCGATATAGGTGGCATCCGCCAGCCCCGGATCGGTCATGATCGTCGCAGGGTTGGAGTTGACGAGGATGACGCGGTAACCCTCTTCGCGCAGCGCCTTGCAGGCTTGGGCGCCGGAATAATCAAACTCGCAGGCCTGGCCAATCACAATGGGCCCCGCACCGATAATCATGATGGATTGGATGTCGGTTCTTTTCGGCATGGTCACAGGCCCCCAAAGCGCAAAACTTTGGGGGTTATAGCTAGACAGGGCTGGGGTGCAAGGGTCGAAATCGGCGTAAAGCGCTCAGGAGTGGCGCATTGTTCAGGTGATCAGCAGGCGGAGCAGCGCTGTCAGCGCGCATCTCGCCCCCTATGCCAGCCTGCGCGGGCTTGACTTCGCGCCCCGCGCGATGTGTATCAGCGGAACCGGAAAATGAGCCCTCTGAAAGGGAATGATGATGCACGCCTATCGCAGCCATACTTGCGCCCAACTCAACGCCTCGCATGTGGGGCAGGATATCCGCCTTTCGGGCTGGGTCCATCGGGTCCGTGATCATGGCGGTGTGCTGTTCATCGATTTGCGCGACCATTACGGCATCACGCAGGTGCTGGTCGACAGCGACAGCCCGGCCTTTGCCGCATTGGAAAAAGTGCGGGCCGAATGGGTCGTTCGGATCGACGGCGTGGTCAAGGCCCGCGCGGCCAGCCTCGTAAACCCGAAACTTTCCACCGGCGAGATCGAGGTTTATGCCCGCGACATGGAAGTTCTGGGCTCGGCTGAAGAATTGCCGATGCCTGTTTTTGGCGAGGTGGATTACCCCGAGGAAACCCGCCTGACCTACCGCTTCCTTGATCTGCGCCGCGACAAACTGCACGCCAATATGATGCTGCGTTCCAACGTGGTCCGGTCCATCCGCAACCGGATGTGGGATATGGACTTCAACGAATTTCAAACCCCGATCATCACCGCCTCCAGCCCTGAGGGCGCGCGCGACTTTCTGGTGCCGTCGCGCCAGCATCCCGGCAAGTTCTACGCCCTGCCGCAAGCCCCGCAGCAGTTCAAGCAGTTGATCATGGTTTCGGGCTTTGATAAATATTTCCAGATTGCACCGTGTTTCCGCGATGAAGATCCGCGCGCCGACCGCTCTCCCACCGATTTTTATCAGTTGGATATGGAGATGTCTTTCGTGCGCCAAGAAGACGTTTTTGCAGTGGTGCAGCCCGTCATCCAAGGCATCTTTGAAGAGTTTGCGCCGACCAAGACAGCCCATTCTGATTGGCCGCTGATCGCTTACCGTGATGCGCTGAAATGGTATGGCTCCGACAAGCCCGACCTGCGCAACCCGATCCGCATGCAGGAAGTTTCGGAGCATTTCCGTGGATCCGGTTTCGCGATCTTCGCCAAGCTTTTGGAAAATGAAGGCACCGAAATCCGCGCCATTCCGGCCCCCACGGGCGGCTCGCGCAAGTTCTGCGACCGGATGAATGCGTTTGCCCAACAGCAAGGCCTGCCGGGCATGGGGTATATCCTCTGGCGCAAGGCCGAAGACGGTTCCATGGAAGCCGCAGGGCCGCTTGCCAAAAATATCGGGCCGGAGCGGACTGAGGCAATTCGGCAGCAACTCGGCCTTGATGTCGGCGACGCAGCCTTTTTCCTTGGCGGCAGGCCGGATGCGTTCGAGTCCGTCGCGGGCCGGGCGCGCAATGAGATTGGCAATGAATTGGGGCTGACCGAAAAGGGTTGCTTCCGTTTCGCATGGATCGTCGATTTTCCGATGTTTGAGAAAACCGACGAGGGTAAGATTGATTTCAGCCACAACCCCTTCTCAATGCCGCAAGGCGGGATGGAGGCGCTGCAAGGCGATCCGCTGGAAGTGCTCGGCTATCAATATGACCTTGCCTGCAACGGCTATGAGCTGATTTCAGGTGCGATCCGCAACCATAAACCAGAGATCATGTTCAAGGCGTTTGAAATGGCGGGTTATCCGAACTCCGAAGTGGAAAAACGCTTTGGCGGCATGGTTAAAGCTTTCCGGTATGGCGCGCCGCCCCACGGTGGTTGTGCAGCAGGGATTGACCGGATTGTGATGCTGTTGGCCGATGAGGCGAACATCCGCGAGGTTATCATGTTCCCGATGAACCAGCGCGCGGAAGATCTGTTGATGAACGCGCCGAGTGACCCCACGAATGAGCAGCTGCGCGAGTTGCATTTGCGTGTGATCCCAAAGGAATAACGGTTCGCGCCCCGGCGTTTGCCGGCGCGGGGGCGCTTCATTTTCACTTTGCGCTTGAAAATCAGGACGCATGGGCGCATATGCCCGCGAAAGCTCGCATTTTTTGCGGGCCAAATTTTATTGGAGTGACCATGGCCAAAGAAGACATTCTCGAATTCCCCGGTGTCGTAAAGGAACTCCTGCCGAATGCGACATTCAAGGTCGAACTTGAGAACGGCCATGAATTGATCGCAGTGATGGCAGGCAAGATGCGTAAGAATCGCATCCGCGTGCTGGCAGGCGACAAGGTTCAGGTGGAAATGACCCCCTATGACCTGTCCAAGGGTCGTATCAACTATCGCTTCAAATAAGTCATGCGCTTGATCCTCGGCTCTGCCAGCCCGCGCAGGCTTGAACTGTTGGCGCAGATTGGTGTGGTGCCGGATGCGGTTTTGCCCCCCGACATAAATGAAGACCCCCTGAAAGGCGAATTACCGCGCCCCTATTGCGCACGCATCGCCAAGGCGAAGGCGCTGGCTGTGGAATCGGCCCCCGAAGATATCGTGCTTTGCGCCGATACCACCGTGGCACTGGGTCGCCGGATCATGGGCAAGCCTGCGGATGCCGGCGAGGCGGCGGCGTTTCTGATCGCCCTTGGTGGGCGCAGGCATTCGGTGATTACGGCGATTGCAGTACGGCGCGGGGCGCAGATCTGGACGCGTGAAGTGGTTTCCGCCGTTAAGATGAAGCGGCTTTCGGATGCGGAACTGAACGCTTATCTCGCTTCAGGCGACTGGAAAGGCAAGGCCGGCGGCTATGGTATCCAAGGGCTTGCGGGTGCGTTTATCCCGTGGATTTCCGGGTCATTCACCGCGGTTATGGGCCTGCCTGTGGCCGAAGCGGCGGCCATGTTGGCCACAGCGGGTTATCCGATTTGGAAGGAAATGCCATGAAGGGTCGTGTTGTCGTTCTTGATGAAGTGCAGGGGCGGTCTGCGGCGGCGTTGCTGGTGGATGGGCAATTGCAAGACCTGTTGGTGGACCCTGAAACAGATGCTGCCCTGCCGGGCGCGATTTACCGCTGCGTTGCTGACCGGCCCATGAAAGGCCAAGGCGGCGTTTTTGTGAAATTGCCTGAAGGCATGGGGTTTTTGCGCCAGACTGCGGGCATCGCGCCTGGCGCGCGGCTGCTGGTACAGGTGACGGGGCCTGCCGAGGCGGGCAAGGCCGTACCGGTGAGCACGCGGCTTTTGTTCAAAAGCCGCTATGCGATTGCCACGCCGGGTGCGCCGGGGCGTAACATCTCACGCCGCATCAAGGATGAAGAATTGCGCGCCGAATTGGAGGCGCTGGCTGAGGCCGGAATGAAGGGCGCGTCAGAGACGCTGGGGCTGATTTTGCGTTCGGCTTGTGAGATGGCCGGGCCGGAGGAGGTTGCCGCCGATATCCACGACATGCGCGCTTTGTGCGAGGCGGTGCTGGCCGATGTTGATGGCGAGCCGGAATTGCTGGTTGAGGGCGCATCGGCGCAAGAAACCGCTTGGCGCGATTGGGCGGAACCGGCCCCCGATGAGGTGGTGACAGGCGGGTTTGAGGATTTGGGCGTGATCGAGATGATCGAGGCGTTGATGATGGCGCGCGTCGATCTGCCGGGTGCGGGCCATATGATGATTGAACCCACGCGCGCGCTTTTGGCTGTGGATGTGAACACCGGGGGCGATACCAGCCCGGCGGCGGGACTGAAGGCCAATATCGCCGCCGCCCGCGACTTGCCGCGCCAGTTGCGGCTGCGCGGGCTGGGCGGGCAGATTGTGATTGATTTCGCACCCATGCCCAAACGTGACCGCGCGGTGTTGGATCAGGTTTTGCGCGCGGCCTTCAAGGGTGAGGCGGCCGAGACGAGCCTTGTGGGCTGGACCACGCTGGGCCTCTATGAGCTGGTGCGCAAACGTGACCGGCTGACGCTGGCGGAAGTTTTGGCATGAGCTGCCCGATCTGTGCCAGAGACGTGGATCCGAAATACCGCCCATTCTGCTCACGCCGCTGTGCGGATGTGGACTTGGCCAAATGGCTCAATGGCTCCTACGCCATTCCGGTTGCCTTGACGGATGAAGACGAAGACGGGGCCACCGCGCAGGATTTGCCCCCCCGTTGCCCCCCCGCCAGTAAAACACGCTGCGCCCATGTTTTTTTGCGCAATCCCTCTGGACAGCCTAAGCGCGCTGGCCTAATACCCAGCCCACGTGCCCGGATAGCTCAGTTGGTAGAGCAGCGGATTGAAAATCCGCGTGTCGGCGGTTCAAATCCGTCTCCGGGCACCACTTATTCAATAAAATCAGACGTTTGCGGTTGTTGTTGCAAGACGCAATTTGACCTGCGAAACTTAGACACAGTTAGACACTGGATCTAAGGTATTGGATTGTCTGAAGAATCGCAAAACAGCAAAAAGACTATCAAGCATCTGCGTCGTGGATTAAGCATCTACAAGACTGGCAGATCCCCTTTCTGGCACGCGCGTATCTATGATGCAGCGAAGCAGAAATATGTTGTGCGCACGACCAAAGAGACGAGCCGGCTTGAAGCAGCAGAAGTCGCAGAAGAGATCGTTGAAGCTTATAAGAAGAAGCAGAACGCGGCTCATGCTGTAACGAAGGACAGATCGTTTGATCACTACGCAAAACTGCTAAGTGACATGACGAAACAAAGGGCAAAATCGACGCGGAACAAGTATGCGTTTAACGATCAAGCCAAAATCTTGTTTCGTGAGAAAGACGGTCTCGTCAGCTACTTCGGGCAACATGATGTCGGGAAGATCACATCTGGCATGGTCCGCGATTATCTGCTGTTTCTTGATAAGCGTCGCGATCAACCGCTGGCGATGTCTACGAAGTCCAAGCACGCTGGTGTGATCAGACAGGTGTTGATGCTGGCACTTGAAGATGGCGTCATAGACATCATCCCGCCGATGCCAAAGCAGCGCACCGTTGATAAGCCGCGCGTGAGCTTCAGGCTCGACGACATCGACTGGCGCGCGGGCACGATCCGCGTGCGCGGCAAGGG
>CALEMZ010000107.1 GCA_937910975.1 uncultured Pseudorhodobacter sp.
ATGCTGTTGTCTAACGCGGTGATCGCCGATCAGGCGCGGCGAGCCGGGTTGACGATCACAGACACCCACGCTTTTGGTGCGGATTATGCCCGCACCTGCGCCATCTGGAACGAACGGCTCGATCAGCAAGCTGATCGGATTAAGCGGTTGGGATATGACGAAAGGTTTCTACGCAACTGGCGCTATTACCTCGGCATTTGTGCCGCGTCATTTGAGGTTGGGCAAACCGATGTCGTTCAGGTGGAGTTGGCCCATGCATAGCCGGGAAACGATCTGGATCATCGGCGCCAGCGAAGGCATCGGCGCGGCCTTGGCCCGCGCATGGGCGGCGCGTGGTGCGCGTTTGGTTTTGTCTGCGCGGTCCGAGGAAAGACTGCTGGTACTTGCGGCTAGTCTGGGTTCCGATCATGTCGTTGTACCTTTAGATGTAAGTGATCGGATCAGTCTTGAGTTGGCCGCCGAAACGATCACCCTGATCGGGCCGTTGGATCGGGTGATACATTTGGCAGCACTCTATGACCCCGGCAAAATCGCCGATCTGAGCCCGGACACAGCTGCGCAAATCGTGTCCGCAAACCTGACGGGCAGCTTTCACATCGCGCAGGTTGCGCCACCCTTGCTGCGCGATGGTGGACAGTTGGCGCTGTGCGGGTCCGTTGCGGGCTATTTCGGGTTGCCTCAGGGCCAGATCTATTCGGCAACCAAAGCCGGCGTGATCAACCTGACGGAATCGCTGCGTGCGGAACTGGCCGGACGCATCGACGTGCGTCTGATTTCTCCCGGATTTGTCGACACGCGTCTGACACGGCGCAACGATTTCAGAATGCCCGCCCTACTGACTCCGGACACTGCCGCGCTGGCAATCATTGCCGGCCTGATGGCGCGGCGTTTCGAAGTGCACTTTCCCCGCCGCCTGACCTGGCCTTTGAAACTGCTGCGCGCTTTGCCTTACTGGGCCGCGCTGCCCCTCACGCGGAGACTGACCCAATGACGAAAATCCTAGCTCTTGTTGTGCTGATCGCCACCGTGGCTTTTGCGCTGTCACCGCTAGCTACAATCGGGTTCAATGGATTTACCCCCGAGCAGTTTCCGGTGCCGCAAAATAATCCGCCGGTGCAACCTGCTGGCTACGCATTTTCGATCTGGGGCTTAATCTATCTTTGGTTGATCGTCGGTGCGGGATATGGGTTTTGGCGAGCGGCAGATGATCCAGACTGGCGTGCGATGCGCCCGCCGCTGGCGATTAGCCTGATCATTGGTACGTTCTGGATCTCAACGGCAAAAGCGGCGCCAGTTTTGGCGACGGTTATGATCATCGTGATGGCCGTTACCGCGATTCAGTCAATGCTGCGCGCAGGCCACCGTAAACCTTGGCTGCAGGCGTGGCCCGTCGCACTGTATGCGGGCTGGCTGACCGCAGCATCGGGCGTTGCGATCGGTGTGTTGCTAGCGGGCTACGCAATCTTATCGGCACAAAGCGCGGCAATTATCTGTCTGATCGCTGTGCTGGCTGTCGCACTCGCCGTACAAACCGCCCGGCCGCGTGAATGGGGCTATCCTGCGGCTGTCATCTGGGCGCTGATCGGTGTGATCGTCGCGAATCTGACCGGCCCAAACTGGCCCGTGATCCTGCTTGCCGCTTTGGGTGTTACAGCACTGTCACTGCGGGCAATGCAATCCATCAAGAAAGAGGTATACTCATGAAAATCTTGGTCTTGTATCTGTCAACTGCAGCGATCTTTTTCACCGCCGATGCCATCGGATTGCGCTTGTTGATCAAGCCAGTGTTCGAGCGTCACGTCGCTCATCTGTTCGCCGACCCGTTCCGCGCGGTTCCGGCGGCTCTGTTCTACCTTGGCTATGTTGCGGGTATGCTGTGGTTCGTGTCGGCTCCTGCTTTACGCGCGGGCGATCCGATGGCTGCTCTGTTTGGTGGCATAGCGCTCGGGCTCATGGCCTATGGCACGTACGAGTTCACCAATTACGCCACGCTGCGCGACTGGTCTATCGAACAGGTCGCCATCGACACGATCTGGGGCGGTGTGCTGACCGGTTTTTCCGCATGGGCTGGCGTAATGCTAACCCGCGCGATGGGGTGACGCGGGTTGGCGTTGAGTAATGACGCATGGATTGAAGTCACTCGGCGTCCTACCTACAGATAGCGCGTAAGCCAGTTTTCGGTGCGCTGGTTTTGCGATGATTATTAAGGGCCACCATTGCCGGGCCGAGCCCACTCTGCCTCGCCCGGTAGCTGCTTGGCACTAAGAATCTGCTCAGTCTAATTGATAATTTAGCACCAACATCATTCGAACTGACGTGACCCAATGACGACGTCCGCTTTCAAATGGCCCCCGGAAAAAACTCCTCCAGCGAACGGCAGCTCTCCTGAAGGTTTTTCGATGCGGGCCGCGGCGCGACGTTGGTCGCCATGCGGTGGCGGCCCGCGTTTACAAACCTCGGAAGGAGAAAGCCGCGGGAGGCCGTGATCAGACTATGGGGAAAGTGCGCTGACGGTTGGGCCTTTGGTTGCATGAGACGCGCGACTGGAGGGAGCGCAGGTGCTTGAAGCTGCTCGCTTCATGCGCTTGACCTGCGGGTTTCGGCGACCGCAGTCGCTCGGCCACCTTCTTGAGGCGGACAGAAGCATCGGCGCATAACGCCCTGACCGGGCCTGCGGGGACAGCCGGGGATTATTCGGGCGGTGCACAGGCATTTTGTCATGCGGCCTGCTGCCTTGGTGGTGAGCGTGATATCGGTTTTTGCCCGCGTCGGAAGATCTCGATGATGCGCATGGGGCCACCACAGCAAGGACATGGTTCACGCAGGGTGAGTGGGATGATCTCGGCCACTGGTTCTGGCACGACGGCGTGTTCCGGGTGCTGGACGCAAAGCAAGGCGCGGATCTTCGCAATATTGGCCTTGCGGGTTGAGCAGGCCAGCAGGCCGTAGTGCCGGATGCGGTGGAAGCCGTCGGGCAGAACATGGACCAAGTACCGACGGATGAGCTCGAACGTGGCCAGTCGCATGTGGGGATGATGGGTAAGTGCCGAGCCCCAAGTGTGTAGTACGCTGGTTACGCCAACGCGCGCACCAAGGCGTTTGGGATCGGCGCTAATGGTCATGACGGTTTCAGCCGATGCCTTGAACAGCCGCCCGTACAACGCCTTCTTGATCCAATAGGCGATCTGCGCGATCTCGGCTGGCAGGGTGAAGACGGCGTGGAAGTATTCGACCGGCAGCAAGTCTTCGGCACGCGCGGGCATCCAGTCGCGCGCTGCTGGACCCTGACATTTGGGACAATGCCGGTTCTTGCAGGAGTTATAGGCGATGTGGCTGTGGCCGCATTTGGCACAACCAGCCACATGCCCGCCGAGAGCCTCAGTCCGGCAGGCCTCTATGGCCGACATCACCTTGAGCTGGGGAAGGCTGACACTCCATCGTTTTTCATTTGCAGTTGATAGGATCGCAGTTCTTCCGGCGAGGCCGTATCCGGCGACCTGCCAAGAAAGGCAACGAAGTGCTTCACGTTCCGGATGTGGGCCTTCTGGGCCTTCTCGCCGAGGCCACGAATTTGTATGTCCTCAATCATGCGCTGACGCAGCGCGGTCGTCTTTTCCTCCTTCATGGGAACCTCCTGTTCGACGGTGGGAAAGACCCCAATCGTCAGCCCAGAAAGGCCAGCCACAAAGTAAACCGATGAAATGCACAACGACGCCGCCATCAGGCACCAATGCCGCGGAGCGGCTTAGTCCTTCCGCCCATTGTGAAGGGCGGCCGCTTCGGGCCCTTAGCTGACCTTCGTGATGTCCGCAGCTAACGGCAGGAATGAGCCCCAAGTTGACCAATGCTGCCTGCGTTACAAATGCCCGGTTCGGTGAGTTGACAAAATAGGACGATTGTCCTAATTTAGGTGCCAACAAACTTGCTCTAGGTTGTCCATGACCCGACTAAAAACACGTGAACGTATTGAGCAAAAAGCCGACTCCCTTTTCTATGGTAATCCCCCCATTTTTAACGGGGTGCATTCGTAGAACTTACGCGGCCATTTT
>CALEMZ010000108.1 GCA_937910975.1 uncultured Pseudorhodobacter sp.
TCGCATCGACGGGCGGCCCGGTACGCAGGCCTGCCTAGAGCCTGTGCGGGACGGGCTGACCGTGCAAACCGAAGGGCCGGAGACACCATGACCCGAGATACGCGCGACGTCATCGTGATTGGCGCGGGGGCTGCGGGGCTGACCGCCGCACAGTCTGTAGCCGAGCATGGCCTCAGCGTCAGGCTGATCGACGAACAGGCGTCGGCGGGCGGTCAGATCTGGCGCAACGCCGCTGTCGTAACGCAACTGGGCGGGCCGCTGGCAAAAAGCTATGACGGTGCGGCGGCCGCCCTTCTGGGTTTGCAGGACGCGCTGATCGATCACGCGACAAGCGCAACGGTTCTGGATGTCGCGCTGTCGCAATCGCCCAACACCGCAAAAGACGCGCCGGTTTGCGTGACTTGGCTCTCAGCAGCCCATGGAGACCGGGGGATCCGCGAGACTGCCGCTCGCGCGCTTATCATTGCAACCGGCGCTTTGGAGCGTCCGGTACTGTTTCCGGGGGCCACCCTGCCCGGCGTCATGGGCGTCGGCGCGGTTCAGAGCATGCTGAAGCAGTCCGGACTGGTGCCCACAGAGAACGGCGTGGTTCTGGCCGGTCAGGGTCCGCTGCTGCTGCTGACCATGGCGCAGATCCTCGATCACGGCGGCTCTGTCGCAGCGGTGATCGACCTTGGGCAGAATAGGCTTGCCGACGTCGTGTTCGGGCTGGTCCCGGCGCTGCTGAGCGATCCCGCGATCATGGTGCAGGGGGCCGCGCTGCTTTGGCGGGCAAGGCGGAGCGGTGTGATCTGGCACCGGCATGTTACTGGATTGCGGGCCATGGGAGACGGCGGCATCGAGCAGGTCGCCTTCGAGACCGGCGGCAAGACGGTGCACCTGCCGTGTTCGCTGCTTGCGGTGCATGACGGGGTCATTGCGAACACCCAACTCACCCGGCTTCTCGCGCTTGACCATCACTGGAGCGACACGCAACAGGCCTTCGCCGCACGCGTCACGCCTGAAGGCAGGACCAGCGCGCCGTCGGTCTGGGTCGCTGGTGATGGGGCCGGCATCGCAGGGGCAGAGGTGGCGCGGTTGCGCGGCGCGCTGGCGGGGCTGGATGTGGCCCAGGCTCTGGGCGCACTGGCAGAGCCGGACTTGCGCACCCGCGCCGATCCGCTGAAAAAACGCGTCGCAAGGCGGGCACCGGCCCGCGCCTTGATCGACCGGCTTTTTGCACCCTTGCCGGTGATTGCCTTCGCGCGTGGCGAGGCGGCGGACAGCACCCTCGTGTGCCGCTGCGAAGCGGTGACGTTGGCCCGCATCCACGAGGCAATTCGCGACGGTGCGACTGGGCCAAACCGGGTCAAGACCTTCACACGTTGCGGCATGGGCGCCTGTCAGGGTCGGATCTGCGGCAATGCCCTGACCCGGATCGTGGCCGAGGCGACGCAGTCCGCGCCGCAGGACGCAGGCGCCCTGCGCATCCGTCCACCGCTGAAACCAACGCTGATTTCTGACTATCTGGAGGTCTCGCCGAAAGACGAGCCTACGTCGTGACGCCAGAGCGTCATGATCTGGCGGTGATCGGCGCGGGCCTAATGGGTCTGTCTGTCGCACTGGAGGCCCAGATGCGTGGCATGAACGTGGTGATTCTAGAGGCGGAAAGCTGCGCGCGTCATGCCTCTTCGGCCAGTGCAGGCGGGGTGCGCAGCCTCAACCGCCACCCGGCAGAGATTGCCCTGACCCGTGCGGCACTGCCCCTGTGGGAGGGACTGGCGCAGCGGCTTGGGCGGGACTGCGGGTTCAAGCGCTCTGGCCAGATCCGGGTGGCCGAGGACACCACCGCGATGCAAGCGCTTGAGGAGCGGGCCGCTGCTACGACCGCGCTGGGATTCGATCATGAGCGACTGGTCAGCCGGGCTGAATTGAAGGCGCGGATTCCGGCGATTGCCGATCACTGTCTGGGCGCGCTAACGGTAGATGATGACGGTTTTGCCGATCCGCTTGCGACGTCCCACGCGTGACGTCACGCCAACGTCGCGGCCGGTGTCCGGATACGCGAAGGCACGCTGGTCACGGACCTAGAGCGAACAACGGGCGGGCTGCGCCTTGAGACCTCCGGTGGCGCTGTCGAGGCGGGCTTGGTCGTCAATACTGCCGGTGCCTGGGGCGACCGGATCGCTGGGCTTGCCAGAGACGAGATGCAGTTGCGCACGGCGGCGCTTCAGATGATCGTGACGGCGCGGATGCCCGCTTTTGTCGATCCGGTGGTCGGATCGCAGGGGCGTAAGCTGTCGCTCAAGCAGACGGCGGCGGGATCGGTGGTGATTGGTGGTGCCTATGAGGGCGATGTTCGCTTAGGGTCGAATGGGCCGCAACTCGGCGTGCCGCGCGCCGGTCGCGCCGCCAGCAATCTGGCCAATGCCGTCTCGCTGTTTCCCGCACTACGCGCAGCGCGGGTCACGCGCATCTGGACTGGATTGGAGGGCATGACACCCGATGGCCTGCCCTATCTAGGCCAAAGCCAGCGGATCCCCGGCCTGTTCCACGCTTTTGGCTTTTCCGCACACGGCTTCGCGCTGGCCCCCTTGATCGGCCCCCTCATCGCGGATCTACTGGAGGGGAAACGGAACAACCATGCCCTTGCGCCGTTTGCGCCAGATAGGTTTGGCAGGTTTGACAGCGCCGGTTCCGCACAAGAAAATGCCTACAAAATAGGACTTTGAGAGATGATCGAACCGACAGGACGCGTGGTGATGATTTCGGGGGCGTCACGCGGGATCGGCCGCGCCATCGCGCTAACGCTGCATGCAAAGGGCTACACCATAAGCGCCGGGGCGCGGGATGTCGCGGCGCTGGAGGTCGCTCTGGACGCGATCCGGGGTGACCGCCTGCTCTGCGCCACCTATGAGGCCGCAGATCGCGCGACCCATACCGCTTGGGTCGAGGCGACGCTGTCTGCCTTTGGTCGTGCAAAAGAGATTTTTTTCAAGAACTTCCTGAAACTCAAGCATGCCATTCCATCGCATGATACCTTCTCGGAGGTCTTCCGGATCATCGACCCGAAGGCACTCGATGCGGCCTTCAGTAAGGTACTTGCCGATGTGGCCAAACTCCTCAAAGACGGTGATATCATCGCGATTGACGGCAAAGCGTTACGGGGTGCGCGCGACCCGGGCGAAAGCGCACGGATGCCGCCTATCGCTCGGCCGAGATCGAGGCAACGCTCAAAGCTAGGAAGCTGACCA
>CALEMZ010000109.1 GCA_937910975.1 uncultured Pseudorhodobacter sp.
ATCAATGCGCTCAGGCGGGTTCGGGGCCGTCATCTTGGCCAGTTCCCACAGCATCAGCGCGGTCAGCAGCACGACCAGCGCCGAAAACGTCGGCCCGCCCAGCCAGATTTCCACCGCCCCCACTATGGCCATCACAGCTGCCGACGTCATGCGCGGACGCAGGTCGGCCCAACGATTTGATGTGCTGCTCATGTGGTGGCCACCCCGCCAAAGCGTCGCTCACGATTGCCAAAGCGCACGAGGATGTCCGAAAGCTCCTGCGGCGAGAAATCAGGCCAGAGCGTCGGCGTAAACTCAAACTCCGCATAGGCCGATTGCCAGATCAGGAAGTTGGAGGTGCGGGTTTCGCCCGAGGTGCGGATCACCAGATCAGGGTCGGGGATGGCGCTGGTATCGAGCCGCTCCGCCAAGGCCGCTTCGGTGATATCACCCGGCTCCAGCCGCCCTTCGGCGACCTCTTGCGCCAGCGCGCGGCTGGCGCGCAATATCTCATCGCGCCCGCCGTAATTGATCGCCACGGTCAGGTTGAGCCGAGAAAACCCTGCGGTGCGCGCCTCGATCCCTGCCATAAGGCGTTGGAGCTTTGGGTCCAGCTTGGAGCGATCCCCGATAAAGCGCATCCTCACACCCTCTTTGGCCATCCGGTCCGCCTCGCGTTGGATGTAGCGGGCGAAGATGGCCATCAGGCCAAGAACCTCTTCGGTAGAGCGTTTCCAGTTTTCGGTGGAAAACGCATAGATCGTCAGCCATTTGATCCCCATATCGGGTGCGGCAGAAACGATTTGCTTCACCCGCTCTGCCCCTTTGCGATGGCCCACAAGGCGCGGCCAGCCACGATTGGTGGCCCAGCGACCATTGCCATCCATAATGATCGCAACATGTTCGACAGGTTGAGACTTGGCTGAATTCGGGTTTGGTGGCGCGGCTGACACGGGGCGGGCCCTTACATGAAATGAAAAATGGGCGGATCAGACCTGCATGATTTCTTGTTGCTTGGTTTCCAATGCCATGTCGATGGCGGATATCGCCTTATCGGTCAGTTCTTGCACGGTGCTTTCCCAGAACTTCTGGTCATCTTCAGAAATCCCGTCTGCCTTGGCTTTCTTGATCTGATCCATGCCATCACGACGGATGTTGCGGATGGCAACCTTGGCATGTTCGGCATATTGGCCGGCGACCTTGGTCAATTCGCGGCGACGTTCTTCGTTCAACTCGGGGATCGGCAGCATGATGATGGTGCCGTTAAGCTGCGGGTTGATACCCAGCCCGCTTTCGCGGATCGCTTTTTCCACCTTGCCCACCAAGGCCTTGTCCCAGACGTTGATGGTAACCATCCGCGGTTCCGGCACGTTGACGGTTGCAACCTGATTGATTGGCGTCGGGCTGCCATAGGCATCGACCATAATCGGATCGACCATAGAAGCGGAGCCGCGCCCGGTGCGCAACGTGCCGAATTCTGCGCGCAGTGCGGCATGCGCCCCGCTCATACGGCGTTCCAGATCATCGGTATCGAGCATAAAATCGTCTGCCATGTGTCACTCTCTCTTGGCGTCTTTGGCCTGATATAACGCGGGCATAGGGCGGTTGTATAGGCTGACATCAACCTAATGGCGAAATTGCGCGCCTGACTTGCAGGTGGGGAACAGGCGAGGCATTGCCGGGCGCGCAAAAAAATTGGGTTTAGCCATGGACCTTGGTATAGGTCCCTTTGCCAGCCAATATGCCACGGAAACCGCCGGGCTCATCAAGCGAGAAGACGATGATCGGCAGGTTGTTGTCACGGGCCAGAGCAATCGCAGAGGCATCCATGACGCCAAGGTGCTTTTGCAAGACCTCATCATAGGTGACGGTATCGTAGCGTTTGGCATCGGCGAATTTCTTGGGGTCTTTATCATAGACGCCATCCACCTTGGTGCCTTTAAAAATCACCTCGCAGGCCATTTCGTTGGCGCGCAGAGTGGCGGCGGTATCGGTGGTGAAATAAGGGTTTCCGGTGCCGGCCGCAAAGATGCAAACACGCTTTTTCTCAAGGTGGCGCACAGCACGGCGGCGGATATAGGGCTCGCAGACCTGATCCATCGGGATGGCGGAAATCACGCGGGTGTGGATTTTCAGCGCCTCAAGGGCGGCTTGCATGGCCAGCGCGTTCATAACGGTGGCGAGCATGCCCATATAGTCAGCCGTGGTCCGCTCCATCCCCTGGGCAGAGCCTTGCAGGCCCCGGAATATATTGCCGCCGCCAATAACCATGCAAATCTCAACTCCGAGATCGTGGACGGTTTTGACCTCTTGCGCGATGCGCGCGACCGTCGGCGGGTGCAGACCATAGCCCTGATCGCCCATCAGCGCCTCACCCGATATTTTGAGCATGACGCGGGAATAGGTCGCAGCGGGTGTGTCGCCGTGAGATTCGGGGTGGTTTGCGGGCATAGCGGGGTTCCTGACTGGCTGCGCTGATCTTTCTAAAGATCATGGGCTTGGACTGCGGCGTAAAATGTCGCAAAACGGCGGTAGGTTCAACCAAGGAAGCGCCGTGCGAGGCGGATTAGCGTGCGGAAAGTATTTTTGCAAAGATGAAGCATGTGATTGGGACAATATCCAAAGAGAGTCCGGTTCTAATTGCGGGGCCGACGGCGAGCGGGAAATCGGCGCTGGCCGCCGAGATCGTGGCGCAAGGAGGCGGGGTAATTGTGAATGCCGATGCCTTGCAGGTTTACGGCTGTTGGCGGGTGTTGACCGCGCGACCAAGCTTGGCGGAGGAGGCGGCCCTGCCCCACAGGCTTTATGGGCATATCGGGCGGGATCAGGCCTATTCGGTAGGGCATTGGCTGCGTGAGGTTGATGAGATTTTGCGCAGTGGCCTACGCCCGGTGATTGTCGGGGGAACCGGACTTTACTTTGCCGCGTTGACCGATGGTTTGGCCGATATCCCGGCCACACCGGCGGAGGTGCGCGCGGTGGCGGATGCACGCCTTGCGGCGGAGGGTGTGGCGGGGCTGTTGGCGGATGTGGATGCGGCCACCAAAGCGCGCATCGACACGGCAAACCCCGCACGGGTGCAGCGGGCTTGGGAGGTGTTGCAGGCCACTGGGCGTGGGTTGGCCGATTGGCAGCAAGACACTGGCCCCGCGCTGTTGCCGCTTAAGGTTGTGGAGCCGATTGTGCTGCGGCCCGATACCGAATGGCTCAATGCCCGGATCGATCAGCGGTTTGATCAGATGATCGCGACGGGCGCTTTGGACGAGGTTCGGGCGGAAGAACCGACATGGGAGCCTATGCGCCCCTCGGCCCGCGCCATTGGAGCGCCGGAATTACTGGCGCATTTACGCGGCGAAATTCCTTTGGCGACGGCGATTGAGCAGGCCAAGATCACCACGCGCCAATATGCCAAACGGCAGCGCACATGGTTTCGCAACCGCATGAGTAACTGGAAACCGCTCAATCCAGGGGTGTAATTGGGGGATTTGATCCCAAACCTGTGGATAGGTCTGTGGATTGGTTCGAAAAGGGCAATTTTGTGCTTGGGTGTTGGCGACGGGCCTGCTTATCTTACCGCTGATGAACTTGGATGGCTCTGATATGCAAGACCTTTCTACCCTTTCCAAATTACGCGTAATTGCGATCCCCCGCTTGGCTGCGGGCGGGCGCTGGCGGGTAGAGGCGATGCGCTCGCTTTCTGAGCCTTTGCTTTTGTGGTTCACCAAGGGACAAGGGCGGATTACCATTGCCGGCTCAACCCGGGGCTATACCGCCAATAACGCCATCTTCATTCCTCCGGGGGTGATGCACGGGTTTGAAGTCGGGCCGCAGGTGTTTGGCACGGCAGTTTTCTTTGGCAAGAATTGCGACGTGGTGTTGCCAAAGGCGCCGCATCACCTCCGCATCCGCGAAACCTTTGTCCAGCAAGAGCTGAACGTGACACTGGACGCAATCTTACGCGAAATGAACGGCGGCACCCCGGCGCATGACCGGGCAACACAGCATTATCTAGGCTTGTTGGGCGTCTGGCTGGAACGACAGGTCGAAAAAGTGAGCAGTGAGGTAAAGCGCCCGGATGCAACCCACCGGCTGGTGGCGCGTTATTCCACTCTGCTGGAGCGAAATTTTCGCTCAGGTATGGGGGTTGCGGATTTTGCCAGCGCCCTTGGCGTGACGCCCACGCATCTGACGCGCTGCTGCAAGCTGGCATGCGGCAAGCCAGCCTCGGCCCTGCTGCATGACCGGCTGATTTTCGAGGCGCGCACTTTGCTGTCAGAAACCAAAATCCCGGTTGGCCAGATTGCGGGCGCGCTTGGTTTTACGTCGCCTGCCTATTTCACGCGGGCGTTCCAGCACAAGACCGGCAAATCGCCATCCGCGTTTCGCAAAGAGGCATAAGGCTCGTGAAGCGGTTGCGTTTTGTGGCATCGCAGCCTAAAAGCGACACATGTCGTTTTCAGACCCTTGTCGTTTTCAGCGCATCAATAGCCGAAACCAAACATTGACCGATGGTCGAATCCGTGCGGAAATGACGCGGTTACTTGTGGGGGCCTTTGCCTTCCACCAAAAATGATAACAACGATTCCCCACACAATTCGCCTGTTAGGCGGAACGATAATGCATCAGGGAGATAAGCATGACAAATTTCACGGGCACCGCTAAAACTGTACATCCGGCGGCCTTAACCTTTGCATCCGAAGTCAAGGCGGGCGTGCTGAGCCGCCGTGAGTTCATGACGCGAGTCGGCGCATTGGGGGTGACGGCCCCGGCAGCTTACGCGCTGTTGGGCCTTGCTGCCCCGGCGGCCAAAGCCCAGACCCCATCTATGGGTGGCACGCTGCGCATGGAGATGGAAACCAAAGGTTTAAAAGATCCGCGCACTGCAGACTGGAGCCAGATCGCAAACTTCACCCGCGGTTGGCTGGAATATCTGGTGGAATACAACAGCGACGGCTCCTTGCGCGGGATGCTGTTGGAAAGCTGGGCCGCCAATGACGATGCCACCGAATACACGCTTAACGTCCGCAAAGGCGTAAAGTGGAACAATGGTGACGACTTCACTGCCGAGGATGTGGCTCATAACCTCAACCGCTGGTGCGATGGTAATGTTGAGGGCAACTCGATGGCCGGGCGCATGAACGCGTTGGTCAACGCGGAAACCAAGCTTGCCAATGACGGCGCCATCACAGTGGTGGACAACTACACCGTCAAAATCAAATTGAGCGCGCCGGATATTTCAGTGATCGTAGGCATGGCCGACTATCCCGCCGCCGTTGTTCACAAAAGCTATGACAACGGTGACCCGGCCTCCAACCCGATCGGCACCGGCCCCTATTTACCTGGAACCAACGAGGTTGGCGTCCGTCAAGTTCTGACCCGCAACGCGGATCACACGTGGTGGGGCACCGAAGTTTATGGCGGCCCGTATCTGGACGAGATCGCCTATATCGACCTTGGCTCCGACCCTTCCGCAGCCGTCGCCGCCGCTGGTTCGGGCGAGATTGATATCACCTATCAGACCACCGGCGATTTTGTCGATATTCTGGACGGTCTGGGCTGGGAAAAGAGCCAGGCGGTTACGGCGGCCACGCTGGCCGTGCGCTTCAACCAAGATGCAGATGACTATAAGGACGTGCGCGTTCGCCGCGCGCTAGCCATGGCAGTGGACAATAATGTCGTTCTGGAACTCGGCTATAACGGGCTCGGGACGGTTGCGGAAAACCACCATGTCTGCCCGATCCACCCCGAATACGCCGAACTGCCTACTCAGAAGGCAGACCCGGCGGGTGCATTGGCCTTGCTGACCGAAGCTGGCATGGCCGATCATGAGTTTGAGCTGATCTCGATTGATGACGCCTGGCAAGCGGCGACCTGTGATGCGGTGGCCGCCCAGATCCGCGATGCGGGTATCAAGATCAAACGGACAGTTTTGCCCGGTTCGACCTTCTGGAATGATTGGCTAAAGTATCCGTTCTCGTCCACCGAATGGAACATGCGCCCGCTTGGCGTTCAGGTTCTGTCGCTGGCCTACCGCACGGGCGAGGCATGGAACGAATCCGCCTTCAGCAATGAGGAGTTCGATACGTTGCTGGCCAAAGCCAATTCTATCGCCGATGCGGACTCGCGCAGCGTAGTGATGAAGCGGATTGAGGAAATCATGCAAGAGCAAGGCGTGATGGTTCAGCCTTACTGGCGCTCGCTCTATCGTCACTATGACCCGAAAGTCAAAGGGGCTGAGATGCACCCAACCTTTGAGCATCACCACTACAAGTGGTCGATCGACACCTGATCTGAGGTTCAT
>CALEMZ010000110.1 GCA_937910975.1 uncultured Pseudorhodobacter sp.
GAAATGACAGCGCTCTCTCTCACCCGCATGATCGAGAACCGCATAAATCCGCTGGTGATCTGATGCGCCTGCCTTTTGATCATGGCCTGACCCGCGACCAGATCGACGCCGATTACACCGCGAAACTTTGTACAAGTGCCGAAGGTTTCGCCACCACCATCGCGCAGTATCTGACCTTTTCCGGCCCGGCGCAGCAGCTTCCCGGCACGCAGCTTAACATGCGCTACGATACAGCCAGTCAAGCGCGGATGGATTTGTATGGCAGCGGCGAAAATCGTCCGATTTTCTTGTTCATCCACGGCGGCTATTGGCGGGCGCTTTCCAAAGAGCAATCTGCCTTCATGGCCCCGATGTTGGCGGGCCACGGCATTGCCACGGCCGTCCCCGATTACACCCTCGCCCCCACGGCATCCATTACCGAAATCACCCGCCAGATGCGCGCGGCCTTCGCATATCTTTGGCACAATGCCGCAGCCTTGGGGATTGATCGCAACCGTATTGTCGTCGGCGGCTCCTCTGCCGGGGGGCATTTGGCGGCGGCACTGGCAATGCCGGGCTGGCAGGCGGCGTTTAACCTGCCCGACCCGGCAGTCCATGCAACGCTCCCGATCAGTGGGTTGTTTGACCTTGCCCCGATCGCGGCCAGCCATGTGCAAGATTGGATGCAGTTCACCCAATCGGAAATCGAGGCTCTCAGCCCGATGCGCCATGCCCCCGGCACCGCGCGCGGCCATATCGTTGTGGCTCAAACCGAAACGCCCGGCTTTCACCGCCAATCGCAGGCCTATGCCCAAGCCCTTGGTGCGCCCTTGCTTACCGTGCCTTCGCGCAATCATTTTGATGTGGTCTTGGATCTGATGCGGCCCGATACGGCGCTATCACAAACGCTCCTCGGGCTGTTTGTCGATTAAGCCGATGTCGGCGCAACCGCGCGCGCGACCAGCCGGATCAACATCTGTTGGCTGCGCAAGCCTATGACGCGTTGTTGCGTGATATTGACGCACAAGGTCGCAAAAATATCTTTTTTGTTGCGAAAACGCAGGTAAAGAGCGGCCCGCGACAGCCCCGCCCCCTGGGCGATGTCTTCCATTGACATGCGTTGATACCCATATAGCGAGAACGCACGCAACGCGGCATTCGCAGCGGTCTCTTCTTTCGAAAGGGGCGGCATTTGGCTTATGCCGGAGAAGGTGACGAAATGACGTTTTACGCTGATTTTGTCAGAAATCTGTGGATTGGAGTTACGAGTGGCCTTTGACGTGACGGTGAACGGCGAAACCAAAGCCGTAGACATGCCCGGCGATACGCCCCTGCTTTGGGTGCTGCGCGATGGGCTGCACCTGACGGGCACGAAATATGGTTGCGGGGTTGCGGCCTGCGGGGCCTGCACCGTGCATCTCGATGGGGTAGCCGTGCGCGCATGCCAGATCGCGCTGGAAGATGCCGTTGGCGCGCAGATCACCACGATCGAAGGGATCGGCACGCCGGAAAATCTGGCCCCCATTCAGGCAGCATGGCTGGAACATCAGGTCGCGCAATGCGGCTTTTGCCAATCGGGCCAGATCATGCAGGCCGCGAGCCTTCTGGCCGAAAACCCCGCGCCCACGGATGCCGAGATTGACGAGGCCATGGGTGGCAATCTGTGCCGCTGCGGCACCTATCCCCGTATTCGCGCCGCCGTTCACACCGCTGCCGCCAAGATGAAGGGCTAAGCAATGGGACGTATCAGAACCATCGCCCGCCGCACCTTCCTCATCGGCTCAGCCACCATCGCGGGCGGCGTTGTCTTTGGCACCTATGCCTATAAAAAGCCGATCCCGAACCCGCTCAAGCCCAGTGCCATCACGCCCTATGTCCTGATCGACGGGAATGGCATCACCCTTATCGCCCCACGGGCGGAGATGGGGCAAGGCGTGCAAACCACGCTTGCGGCCCTTCTGGCCGAAGAGATGGACCTTGATTGGGACCAGGTACGCGTGATGCATGGCCCCGCCTCCCGCGCCTATTTCAACGCCGCCGCGCTGGAAGAGGGCGTGCCTTTCGCGCCCACCGACGAAAGCTGGCTGGCCGAAACCGCGCGCGGCGCGATGCATATCCCCGCCAAGTTTCTGGGCTTGCAAGCCACTGGTGGCTCCTCCTCTATCCCCGATGCGTTTGACAAAATGCGCGCCGCCGGGGCCGTGGCCCGCGCAGCATTGGTAGATGCTGCTGCGCGCAAAACCGGGCTGAAGGCCACCGAATTGAAGACCGCTTCGGGTGCCGTGGTGCTTCCTGATGGCAGCACCATTCCCTATGCCGATCTGGCGCATGATGCCGCCAGTAGTGATCTGCCAAAAACGCCGTCCCTAAAGCCGCAATCGGAATGGAAACTGCTTGGCAAATCCCTGCCGCGTACAGACATGCTGGGCAAGGTCACGGGAACTGCCACCTTCACCGCCGATATCCGCTTTCCCGGCATGCTTTTTGCCACAGCCCGCACCAACCCCGGCCTTGGCGCGGGGCTAAAATCCTATGACGCGGCTGAGGCACTAGCCTTTCCCGGCGTTGAACGTATTGTCGAGATTCCCGGTGGCCTCGCCGTTGTCGCCAATTCCACTTGGACAGCCTTCAAGGCCGCCGACCTTATTGCCTTTGATTGGGACGCAGCCCCCTATGCCGCGACCACCGAGGAAATGCGGACCCAAACTGCCGCCGCTTTTTCGCCCGATCACCAAGACAGCCGCCAACGAGATGATGGTGATGTGGAGGCCGCTTTGCCCGCCGATGTATGGGCGGCGGAATATACCGTTCCCTACCTTGCGCATGCGACGATGGAGACGATGACGGCAGGCGCATGGCTGCAAGACGGGCGGTTGCGTGTCTGGGCCGGCAACCAATTGCCCACGCAGGTTCTAAAAGAAGCCACAGCCATTACTGGGCTTGATGAGGCTAACATCGACGTGGAAACCCCCGTCATGGGCGGCGGCTTTGGGCGGCGCGCGGAGATGGATTTCATCAAACAAGCCATCCACGTTGCCAAAGCCATGGAAGGCCGCCCCATTCTGCTGACATGGACGCGCGAGGAGGACATGACGCATGATACCTTTCGACCCATGGCCATCGCCCGTATCAAAGGCGCGGTGAAGGGTGGCAAGATCAGCGCGATTGATCTGCAACTCGCTGCGGCCTCGGTTGTGGAATCCCAAGCCGGGCGGATTGGAATGTCCATTCCCGGCCCAGATGCAACCATTGTGCAAGGCGCGTGGGAACAGCCCTATACCTTCCCCAATTATCGCACCACGGGTTACCGCGTTCCGGAGGGGGTTCAGGTCGGGTCGTGGCGCTCGGTTGGGGCATCTCAGAATGCGTTCTTCCACGAATCGGCGGTGGATGAGCTGGCCCATCTCGCCGGGGTGGACCCGCTGGAATTCCGCCTCTCGCAAATCGACCACATACCGTCGCGCAAGGTGCTGGAGGCCGTCGCTACCGCCTCAAACTGGGGCTCGACACCGCCAAACCGCGCGCGGGGCGTCGCGTTTTGCCTGTCCTTCGGGGTGCCGGCAGCACAGGTGATAGAGGTGGAAAACACGCCTGCGGGCCTGCGCATTACCAATGCCTGGGCCGCCGTGGATGTGGGCATCGCGCTGGACCCATCTATTATTGAAGCACAAGTGCAAGGCGGCATGGTTTACGGCCTCTCTGCCGCGATCAGTGGCGAGATCACCTTTGCGGGCGGCCATGCGCAGCAGCAAAACTTCCCCGATTATGACGGGCTGCGCCTGCCGCAATGCCCGCCCATCTCAGTGACGATCCTGCAAAACGGCAGCAAAATTCGCGGCGTGGGCGAGCCGGGAACACCCCCGGCAGCCCCGGCGCTGGCCAATGCAATCTTTGCCCTCACCGGGCAGCGCATCCGCACGCTTCCCCTCGGCAAGGCCATCGGTTTTGCCTGACGCGCCTCAAACCTGACGGCTTTCCTCGCCTTGCCCAGCAAAGAGAGCCGTCAGGCGCGATAGCCATCAAAAACACCCCCTTTCCCCCGGCGTAATTTCCGTTACTTTCGCGCCATGCTGCGGATCAACGATGAAATCACCCTCGCCGATTGGGAACTGACGGAAAGCTTTTCACGCTCCTCCGGTCCCGGAGGGCAAAACGTCAACAAGGTGGAAACCGCCGTTGAGCTGCGGTTTGAGGCTGAGCGCTCCCCCAGTCTGTCCGGCCCTGTCAAAACCCGGCTCAAGCGCCTCGCGGGGCGGCGTTGGACATTAGAGGGCGCAATCGTGATCCGCGCCGAAGAAACCCGCAGCCAGATCCGCAACCGCGAATTGGCACGCGAAAGGCTGGTGGAGATGATCCTTAAGGCGCTGGTTGCGCCAAAACGGCGCATCCCCACCAAGCCCACCTATGGTAGCCAAAAACGCCGCCTCGCCACCAAAACGGTGCGCGGTGCCGTCAAATCCCTGCGCGGCAAAGTGGAGCCTGATGAATGACCAAAACCCTGACCGCCCGCCGCGCCCGCCTGATGGGGCCGAATGTGCCCACGTTTTACCGCACGCCCATTCACATTGTCCGCGGGCAGGGGGTTCACCTCTGGGACGCAGGCGGCAAGCAATACCTCGATTGCTACAATAACGTCCCGCATGTGGGCCATTGCCATCCCGCCGTGATCAAAGCGATTGCCGGGCAGGCCGCGATCCTCAATACCCACACCCGTTATCACCACGACCTTGTGTTGGACTATATCGAGCAGCTGACCGCGCGACTGAACCACGGCATCTCTCAATGCATCATGACCTGCACTGGCTCTGAGGCGAATGACATCGCGCTGCGCATGGCCCAAGCGGTGACGGGCAAGATCGGCGTTATCGCCACCGACAACACCTATCACGGCAACACCGCCGCCACCTCGGCCCTGTCGTCGCGCCGCCCGCCCATTGGTGGGTATCCGTCGCATGTGCGCCTTGTTCCCGCGCCTGATAGCCTGCGCAACCCAGATCCCGATGGCGCAATCCTTGCAGGCCATATTCAAGCGGCCATCGATGATCTGAACGCCAAAGGCATCGGCTTTTCCGGCATGATGCTCTGCCCTGCCTTTGCGAATGAAGGCATCCCCACCGTCGCCCCCGGTTTCTTTGCCAAGGCCGAAGCGGTGATCCGCAATGCGGGTGGTTTGATCTTATGCGACGAGGTGCAGCCCGGTTTTGGCCGCATGGGCAGCCATTTCTGGGGGCATGACTGGCTTGGCCTGACGCCCGATGTTGTCACCGTAGGCAAGCCGATGGCCAATGGCCACCCGGTCGCCGCTGTGCTTGCCCGCCCCGATGTCATGGCCGCTTTCCGCAATGCCTTTGGCTATTTCAACACCTTCGGCGGCAACCCGGTTTCGGCGGCCGCCTGCCTTGCCACCCTGCAAGTCATTGACGATGAAGCCCTGCAAGCCAATGCCGCGAAAACCTCCGCCTATGTGATGGACCGCCTGCGTGCGCTTTCGCACCCCTTGCTGGCCGAAGTGCGCGGCGTCGGGATGTTTTTTGGCGCGGAATTCGTGACAGATGCCGATAACACCCCCGCCACGGCCTTTGTGGAGGATTTGGTGGAGGTGATGGTTGCCAAAGGCTTCATCCTCAACCGGATTGGCCGCGCCGGAAACACCCTGAAAATCCGCCCGCCACTGCCATTCAACACCGACCACGCCGACCAGCTGGTCGACGCGCTGCAAGATGCGCTGCGCAGCACGCCCGTGCCGGCATGACCATCGAAGCACTGGCCGCAGAGGCGGCACGCCATTGGGGCGGCACGCCCGTTGCCCTTATCCGCAATCGCGAGAATGCCGTTTTCCGCATGGCGCTTTCCGGTGGGCAGACGGCAGCGCTGCGCCTGCACCGGATGGGCTATCAATCCGATGCCGCCATCCGCTCTGAGCTCTGGCTTTGTGCGGCACTTGCGGGCCAAAGCCTGCCTGTCCCCCGACCGCTGGCCACATTAACCGGGGAAACGCTGGTCCATCTCAGCACAGGGCGCATGGCCTCCGCGGTGGAATGGTTGGCGGGGCAGCCATTGGGCGAGGCGGGCGTGCCCTTGGCTGGTAACGCGCAAGATCAAGCCGGGCGCCACCATGCGCTTGGCACCCTTCTGGCCCGGATCCACAGCGCGACCGAGGCCCTGACCCTGCCGCCTGATTTCACGCGCCCGGCATGGGATAGCGATGGGCTAACGGGCGAAACCCCGTTCTGGGGCCGCTTTTGGGAACACCCGGCGCTGACCCCGGCAGAGGCCGCAAGGCTGCAAGAGGCCCGCGCCTTCCTGCGCCAAAAGCTGCAATCCCATGCGGAAACGGCTAGGCTCATGCCGATTCACGCCGACGTTTTGCGGGAAAACATCCTCGTTGATGGCGCAACGCCCTCGCTTATCGACTTTGATGACAGCGGCACCGGCTTTCCGCTTTACGATCTTGGCACCGTCTTGTCGCAGAACATTTATGAGCCCGCCCGCGCTGATATCCGGGCCGCACTGATTGCAGGCTACCAAACCCTTCGCCCTGTTGATGCGCATATGGTCGATGTGTTCACGCTGGCCCGAACCCTCGCCTCCGTCGGCTGGACAATGCCCCGCCTGTCACCAGAAGATCCGATCATGCGCACTCATATCGCGCGCGCATTGCTTTGCGCAGAAATGGTCATGGGCTGATTACCCACCTGATCGACGCCCTATCACACGATCAGATCCTGCGCATTCTGTGCGCCCACGCCAAACACCCGCTTGTAACGCGCAATCTCATCTGCCGGGCCCATGGCCTTGTTGGGGTTATCACTCAACTTCACCGTGGGGCGGCCATTGGCCGAAACCGCCTTGCACACAATGCTGAAGGGTGCCAGCGCATCATCCGCCACCAATCCCCGGAAATCATTGGTCAGCATCGTGCCCCAGCCAAAAGAAACCTTCACCCGGCCCGCAAACCGGCGGTGCAATTGCTCAATAACATCCACATCCAGACCGTCTGAGAAAATCACTAGCTTGTCACGCGGGTCTTCCCCGCACGATTTCCACCACTTGATCGCGATCTCCGCGCCTGTTGCCGGGTCGCCGCTGTCAATCCGAATGCCTGTCCATTTCGCCAACCACTCCGGCGCGCGGGCCAAAAAGCCC
Source organism: uncultured Pseudorhodobacter sp. (assembly GCA_937910975.1). GTDB lineage: Bacteria > Pseudomonadota > Alphaproteobacteria > Rhodobacterales > Rhodobacteraceae > Pseudorhodobacter. The sequence goes on from CALEMZ010000110.1 coordinate 7,126, forward strand.
TCGGTTCCATAGGTATCGGGCAAGATGATCCGCAGATTGCCGTCATGTTCCTCATGCCAATCGGCCAAAACCTGATAGGGGGCCTGCGCCAGTTCCGCATCGCTATTGGCAAGCGCGCTGTAAACCATCGGCAATTCATGGGCGTTGGTGCCAATCGCCTCCACCTCCCGGCGCATCGCGATCAGGCAGTTGGAGGTGCCGGGAAAAGCGCTGCCCAAGCCTTCCCGCATCGCCTGCACGCACCAATCCTGCCACAGGAAAGAATGCCGACGCCGTGTGCCGAAATCCGCAATACGCAGGCCCTCGATCTTGCGCAGCCGCTCAATCTTCTCCCACAGCTTGGTCATTGCGCGGGCATAAAGCACCTGCAATTCAAACTTGCCCATGCTGCCCAGCACCGCGCGGCCCCGCAATTCCATCAGCACGGCCAGCGCAGGAATTTCCCACATCATCACCTCAGGCCACTTGCCTTCAAACGTCAGCTCATATTGCCCGTCACGCTTTTCCAGATGGTAGGGCGGCAGTTGCAAACCCTCAAACCACTCCATGAAATCATGACGAAACATCTGGCGCTTGCCGTAAAACATGTTGCCGCGAAGCCATGTGCTTTCCCCGCGTGACAGGCGCAGCGTGCGAATATGGTCCAATTGCTCACGCAACTCTCCCTCATCCACCAATTCGGCAAGGCGGATGCGCTTGGTGCGGTTGATCAGGCTGAACGTAACGTTGGTATCGGGCTTGTTGCGGAAAACCGACTGACACATCAGAAGCTTATAAAAATCCGTGTCGATCAGCGACCGCACGATCGGGTCTATCTTCCACTTGTGGTTATGTACCCGCGTCGCAATATCGACCATGATTGTTCCTTCCCTGTCGCCATTTGGGTTAAATCAAGCCGCCCGCCCCTTGTCCAGCTTGGCGAAGCCCGCCACAACCGTTAGAAGGGGGCGTTAGGCAAACCAAAAGAGGCATGGGTATGAGCGCGAAAGTCTTTATCGACGGCGAAGTGGGCACGACAGGTTTGCAAATCCGCGACCGCCTGCTTGGGCGCGATGATATCACGCTGATCTCTCTGGCGGAGAATCAGCGCAAGGATGCGGGCGCGCGGGCCGATGCCTTTGCGCAGGCCGATGTCGCGATTCTTTGCCTGCCTGATGAGGCCGCCCGCGAGGCTGCTGCCATCTGTGAAACCCTGCCAACCCGGCTGATCGACGCGAGCACCGCCCACCGCGTCAACCCGAACTGGGTCTTTGGTTTTCCCGAACTGGCGGCTGGCCAGCGCGAGGCGATTGCGGCGGCCAAACGGGTTTCCAACCCCGGCTGCTATGCCACCTGCGCCATCGCGCTTATTCGCCCGCTTACCGATGCAGGGCTGCTTGCCAGCGATGCCGCTTTGACGATGTTTGGTATCTCGGGCTATACGGGTGGCGGCAAGGCCATGATCGCCGAATTTGAGACGGGTGAGGTAAGCGGCAATTTCCTCTATGCCACCACGCAGCACCACAAACATCTGCCCGAAGTGATGCATTACGGCAAAGTCAGCAAAACGCCGATCTTTGTGCCGGCCGTTGGCCACTATGCCCAAGGCATGATCGTGCAAATTGCACTGCACGGCGCAGATGCCGCCGCTTTGCACGCAGCGCTCGCCGCTCATTACAGCGGCAGCCGTTTCGTATCGGTACGTCCGTTGGATCAATTACAAGCTCGGGAAAACCCGAAGGCGATGAATAATACAAACAACCTAGAACTGTCGGTGCTGGGCGATGCCGCCTCGGGCCGTGTGGTGCTGTCGGCCATTTTGGACAATCTGGGCAAAGGGGCCTCTGGTGCCGCTGTCCAAAACCTCAACATCATGCTGGGGCTGGACGAGGGCACGGGGCTTTAAGCCCCCTCAGGCCAGCGCCACCCCCGCCGCCTTCAGCTTTTCCACCATGCCCGCCAGCGATCCATTCAGATCAATGGCGCGGCACAGGTCCATCCGCACCGTCACATCAAAGCCCAGCGCGGCAGCATCCAGCGCCGAAAAGCCGACACAAAAATCGGTGGCAAGCCCGGTCAGCACAAGGCTGTGCAAGCCCCGGCTGCGCAAATACCCCTCCAGCCCGGTGGGCGTCTTGTGGTCATTTTCAAAGAACGCGGAATAGCTGTCGATCTGGGGCCGAAACCCCTTGCGGATCACCATATCCGCGCGGTCCGCATTCAACCCCGGATGAAACGCCGCACCCTTTGCGCCCTGCACACAATGGCGCGGCCACAGCACCTGCGGGCCGTAAGCCATATCAATAACACTGAACGGCGCGGCCCCTGCGTGATTATCCGCAAATGAGCTGTGATCCGCCGGGTGCCAATCTTGCGTCAGCACAACAGCGCCAAACGCTGCCATCAACGCGTTGATCGGGGCCACAATCTCATCCCCGCCTGCCACCGCCAGCGCGCCTCCGGGGCAAAAGTCATTCTGCACATCAATCACGATCAGCGCGTCTTGGGTCATATGCGTTCTCTCCCTGCGTCATGCCATACCTTGCATTCTTGCGCGGCGCGCGGCAAGACGCTGACCATGTTCACAATCGCAGCACTCTATCACTTCACCCGCTTCCCCGACTTTGCTGCCCTGCAAGAGCCGCTGCTGGATCTTGGCCGCGCCCATGGCATCCGGGGCTCGCTTTTGCTGGCCTCCGAAGGCATCAACGGCACCATCTCTGGCGACCTTGCCGGGATTGACGCAATGCTTGCCCATATCCGCGCCCTGCCCGGCTGCGCCGATCTGGAGCACAAGGAAAGCTGGTCCGAGGAACAGCCCTTTGGCCGTTTCAAAGTGCGCCTGAAGCGCGAGATCGTTTCCATGGGCCAGCCCGACATAGACCCGCGCGCCCGCGTTGGCCATTACCTGAACCCGCAGGAATGGAACGACCTTATCTCTGCCTCCGATGTCGCCATCATCGACACCCGCAATGATTATGAATTCGGCATCGGCACCTTTGAGGGCGCGATTGACCCCGAAACCAAGTCTTTTCGCGAGTTCCCGGCGTGGTGGGAGGCGAATAAAGACCGTTTCCACAACAAGCGCATCGCGATGTTCTGCACCGGCGGTATTCGCTGCGAAAAATCTACCAATTACCTGCTGGGTCAGGGGATAGAGGATGTCTATCACCTCAAAGGCGGCATCCTGAAATATCTCGAAGAAATGCCGCCCGAGCAAAGCCTGTGGAACGGTGAATGCTATGTGTTCGACAATCGCGTGTCGGTGGGCCACGGCCTTGTCCCCGGCCCCTATTCCACCTGCCACGGCTGCCGCCGCCCCCTTGCGCCGGAAGACAAGACCCGCCCGCAATTTGAAGAGGGCGTGTCTTGCCATCAATGCTTTGATGAACACAGCCACGCCGACCGCGAACGTTTCCGCGAACGTCAAAAGCAAATAGCCCTTTCCAATGCACGTGGCGAGCGGCACCTGGCCGAAGGCTAAACAATCACGCGAAATAACGTTCCCGTGAGGTTCCGGCGATAGCCCCATTAGGGCCTATCCGGACAAAATGTCGCAGCTATACTCCAAGCGATCAAGCAACAGGAGCATAGCCAATGCGATTCGCAACCAAAGCCGTGATTATCAGCCTTGCCCTATCTGCCGGAATGGCCTTCGCCAAAGAAGGCGTGCAGGATGCTACCGTTAAGGCCCGTATGGACCTGATGGGCAACAACGCACTGAACGCAGGGATTTTGGGCGGAATGGCCAGCGGCAAAACAGGGTTTGATGCCAGCGCCGCCGCAGCTGCCAAGGCAGCACTTATCGCCAATGCCACCAACATCGGCGCGAAATTTGAGCCCGAGGTTGATGACCCGGTATCAGAGGCGCGCCCCGACATCTGGATGAACTGGGAGGGCTTTCTCGAGAAGGCCAAAGGGCTTGAAACCGCCGCAGGTGCAATTGATGTGTCCTCGCTCGAAGGCATTCAGGCGGGCATGGGCGCAATCGGCGGGGCCTGCAAAGCTTGCCACAGCGATTTTCGCGCCAAAAAATAATCCGACCTGCAACACCAATAGAAAGCCAGCCTCACCCTCGGGGCTGGTCTTTTGTTTGGCTCAGCCGCACGTGATCTGCATGATCGCTCGGTTTTCATCCAGATAGAAATTCAACCGCTGCGCGCTATAATCCTGCGTCACCATTCCACCCAAAGGGATCACCCGATAGGGGCGCGTCAGCTTGACGGTGCGCAACACGCTTTCATTCTGGCCAATCAACCCACCAAACTCGCCAACACCACAGATATCGGGTTCCGCCCGGTCCAAACTATTGTCGGGGGGCGGCAGCACGAAGGGTGGCTCTGGCATTGGCGCACAGCCAAGCAAAGCAATCAGCACAACAATTGGCAAAACAGGTTTCATGCCTTTGACCTCACATTTTTAGGTACTTCCATTCTGCATAGCAGTTTGGAAAATGACAGCGCAGGACGAAGTGATCTTGCTGTAACATTGGGCCATGATCGGCTATCACGACTGCAAGGATCGAAAGGAAACCCAATGTCTGACCCGCGTGCCCCGCGTCTTGCCGTACTGATTGATGCCGACAATGTGCCCGCCTCCTATGCCGAAGCAATTTTTGAGGAGATCGCCGGTCTGGGCGAGGCTTCCGTTCGGCGCATCTACGGCGATTGGTCAGCGCAGCGCTTGGCCGGTTGGGCGCGCAAAGTGGCGACCCTTGGGTTGGTCGCCGATCAGCAGTTTTCCAACACCAAAGGCAAGAATGCCTCCGACATTGGCCTTGTAATCGCCGCGATAGATTTCCTGCACTCCGGCCTTTTTGATGGCTTTGTGCTCGTCAGTTCTGACAGCGATTTCACCCGCCTTGCTGCGCGCATCCGCGAACAGGGGCTGGATGTCTATGGCATCGGCGAAAAGAAAACACCCGAGGCATTTCGCATGGCCTGCAAGCGCTTCATCTATGTCGAAAACCTTGGTGGCGATGAAAGCGACGAGCGCCCGACAGAGCCCGTCCGCTCCCCCGCGAAACCTGAACGCGGCATGATGCCCGAAATGCCCGCCGAGCCAACCCCCGCACGTGGCCCGAAAGAGGCCCCGGCAAAGGCGATCCCGCTAATCATCGCCGCCATGCGCGCGATTGACCCGGAAGGCGAGTGGTACTCGCTGGGCCAGATCGGGCAATATATCACCCAAGGCGCGCCGGATTTTGATACCCGTACCTATGGCAGCGCCAAACTCTCTGATCTTGTGCGCAAGATTAGCCGCTTTGAGGTGAAATCTGGCCCCGGCGGTCAGCTTTTGGCCCGCGATGTGGCTTAGGGGCTAACGGCTTTACAGCGCATTACAGATCGGCCAGCCCTTCCGCCAACTGGCCCATCACATCCGCGCAAACGGCAAGCGGCACGACGATGCCGTAAGCCCTGCCTTGCTTGGTCTTACGCAGGGTCAATGGTTTGCCTTTCGCCGCGCCGATTCTCAGGCCATTCAGCCCAGCAAACAGTGCAGGGGCTATTCGACTGTCATCCTCAAACTGCAACTCCACCCCGATCCGCCGTTCATTCGGCTGTCGGGTCAGGCGCAGATGCGCGGCCTCTGGCTGCCCGGTAATGAAAAACCGCAACGCATTGCCATCACTGCGCAGATCGACCTGATACCGCAGAGGCAGCCCCGCCCGCAGATCTTCATAAACCGCCTGCCAATAAGTCCGGTTCCGCGCAGCCCTGAGCGCCAGATCCGGCGTTGCGGCCTGCACCGCGGCCAAGCGCAACGGCCCGTCATAACCCGCGCCGCCAAGCGCCTGCCATTCGCCCAGGTTTTGCGCCCAATCCGGGTAGGCCAGCACCAACGGGGCGGCGTTCCAAAACTTGTCCGGCCCGATGGCATGCACAATCGCCGCCGCGCGCCCGCCCGGCGCCACAACCGGATGGTTGAACCGCAGATCCAGATTATACAGCGGCAAGCCGCGCGATGCGGCCAGAAAATACAGCGCCAACTCATCCACCGACATTGCATCGGTCTGCGCAATCAACTGCCCTGCGACGGCGTAAATATCATCCGCGCAAATCACTCCACGCAGCGCCTGCCCCATGCCCACAACCCCACCGTTGAGCAGCGTGACCGAGGCGTCCACACGCATATCGGCAAAGGTTTCCATCACTTCGGCACGGCGTCCGAACGCCCCATCGGGCAAGGGCCGCCAAGCCAAGCCCTCAAAGGCCCAAACCGCCTCCAAACTGCCCTGCACCAGCATATCCACATCCAACCACAGGCATTTGTCATAGGTATCCAACAGGTCGAGCATCTCAAATTTGGCAAAAATCATCGGGCTATAGCGCCGGATCACAGCGCCCAGCTCGGCCTTCAACCCAAGCCCTGCAAATCGCGCAGCCACGGTGCTTTGATCAAAAAGGTGAAACACCATACGCGGCCAAAGGCGCTGCAAGCGGGCCTGATCCTGCGCGTCCAGCCCATCATGAAACAGCACAAAATCGCCGGTAAAATCGGCATTATGCCGCCGAAACCCGGCGATCAGACTGCCCAGCACAAAGGCATGGTCCGCCGTAATCCCGCACACAATGGCGCGGCGATCTGAAATCATGCTGCCTGTCACCCTGCGCCCCTCACTTTTCTTTACCGCATATTCTGCAACCCTGCCCCCTAACTTTCAACCACTCAACTGCGATTGAGGGCAACCAATACCCGCCATCCCAATTGCATTTCCGCCCTCATACGATTATCTGGGCCTCACGCAGAGTGACCGAAGGGCAAAGCACAGATGAACTGGATTACGAACTACGTCCGCCCCACCATCAACTCCCTGTTTTCCCGCCGCGAGGTGCCTGAGAACCTATGGACGAAGTGCTCCGAATGCGGAACCATGCTGTTTCACCGCGAGCTGAAGGACAATCTGAACGTCTGCACCTCTTGCGATCACCATATGGCCATCACCCCGCGTGAACGTTTCTCAGCCCTGTTTGACGGCGGCATCTTCACTGAGATGAAAGTGCCTGAACCCGTCGCCGACCCACTGCAGTTTCGCGACCAAAAGAAATATCCCGAACGCATGAAGGCTGCACAAAAGGCCAGCGGTGAAAAAGACGCCATGCTGGTGGCCGAGGGCGAGATTGCCCGCACACCCATCGTCGCTGTGGGGCAGGATTTCTCTTTTATGGGCGGGTCCATGGGCATGTATGTCGGCAACGCGATGCTGGCGGCCGCCGAACGCGCGGTCAAGCTCAAGCGCCCGCTGGTACTGTTTTCCGCCGCAGGCGGCGCACGGATGCAAGAGGGCATTCTTAGCCTGATGCAAATGCCGCGCACCACCGTTGCCGTAGAGATGCTGAAAGAGGCGGGCCTGCCTTATATCGTCATACTCACCCATCCGACCACCGGCGGCGTAACGGCCTCCTATGCCATGCTGGGTGATGTGCAGATTGCCGAACCCAACGCGCTGATCTGCTTTGCCGGGCCGCGTGTGATCGAACAAACCATCCGTGAAAAACTGCCCGAAGGCTTCCAGCGCGCCGAGTATTTGCTGGATCACGGCATGCTGGACCGCGTGACGCATCGCAAAAACCTGCGCGATGAGCTGATAACCGTGCTGCGGATGCTGATGCAATTGCCGCCCCCTGTGCGCGGCGATCTGCCTGCACCTGAGGCTGTCGCGGCCCCCACAGCCAAATCTGCAACGGTCGAGGCCAAACCAGCGGCCCCTGAAAAAAAGGCTGCGCCAAAGTGACAAAACGCAGTTCTGACGCGCTGCTGGAGCGGATGATGACACTTCATCCGAAAATTATTGATCTGACATTGGACCGGGTAGAGCGGCTTTTGGCCGCGCTTGGGCATCCCGAACGAAAACTGCCCCCGGTGATCCACATCGCCGGAACCAATGGCAAAGGCAGCACCCAAGCGATGATCCGCGCGGGGCTTGAAGCAGGTGGCCTGCGCGTGCACGCTTATACCAGCCCGCATCTGGCCCGGTTTCACGAACGCATCCGACTGGCAGGCGACCTGATTGGCGAAGACGCTTTGTCGGCGCTGCTGGATGAATGCATCACGGCAAACGGTCCCGATGCGATCACCTTCTTTGAGGCGACAACCTGTGCGGCAATGCTGGCCTTTTCGCGCACGCCCGCCGATTACCTGTTGTTAGAAGTTGGGCTGGGCGGGCGGTTGGACGCCACAAATGTGGTGGAAAAGCCCGCGCTCACCATCATCACCCCGGTCTCTCTGGACCACCAGCAGTATCTTGGCGATACAGTTGCCCTGATTGCCGGCGAAAAAGCCGGTATCATCAAACGTGGCGTGCCTTGCGTCATCGGCCCCCAAACCCCAGAGGGGTTGGAGGTAATCGAGGCCAAGGCCGCCCGCATGAGTGCGCCGCTTTATGCCTATGGGCAGCAGTGGCATTGCTTTGCAGATCGTGGACGGTTGGTGTTTCAGGATGAGGACGGGCTGCTCGACTTGCCGCTGCCCAACCTGCCCGGCCCGCATCAGGTACAAAACGCGGGTGCGGCACTGATGGCGCTGCGGCTGTTGGGCAAGGGCGACCCGGAGGCCGCGGTAACGCAAGCCTTTTGGCCCGCGCGGATGCAGCATTTGCGAAATGGCCCCTTGGTTGACGCGGCGCCGCAAGTGCAGCTCTGGCTGGACGGTGGCCATAACCCGGCGGGAGGCGCGGCGCTGGCAGCGACGCTGGCCGCCATGCCGCAACGCCCGACCCATCTGATTTGCGGCATGCTCAACACCAAAGACATCGGCGGCTATTTGCGCCCCTTGGCCCCGCATGTCACCTCGCTGTTCGCGGTCTCCATTCCCGGTGAGGCCGCGACCTTGCCTGCCAGCACCACCTGTGCAGCGGCAACGGCGGCAGGAATGGTTGCGCAAGAGGCACCGTCAGTGCTGGAAGCCCTGACGTATATCGCGGCGCACGACCCTTCCGCGCGGGTGTTGATTTGCGGCTCGCTCTATTTAGCCGGGCAGGTTTTGCGCGAAAATGGCTAGGGGCGCATGGGGGCGGCGCGGGCTAGCCAAACAGGGGGCATTCTGCCCCCCTTCGCCTGACGGCGAATTCTCCCCCTGAGGATATTTATTCCAAAGAGAAAGAGCTGGGTTGCGGCAATCTGGCCAGTGGTTTTCGACACAATAAGCTTCGGTTTACCTTGACAGAGGGCAGCCTGTCCCACAGTTAAACATATCTGGTGGCCACAGGCTTTGGGGCCCCTTTTTCATATCTGACGACCCGAGCAAAGAACGGAATATGCAATGTCCCTTGCCCTGATCGCCGCCCTGCCTTTTCTTGGCGCGCTGCTTCCCGGCCTGTTGATCCGCGCGGGTCGCAATGCCTGTGCCACCGTTACCGGTTTGGTCACGGGTTTGGCGCTGTTGGGGATTTTGCTGCACGCCCCCGCCGTAATGCGGGGCGAGGTGATTACAGCCCGGATTGAGTGGCTTCCCGCCTTGGGGCTGAATGCCAATTTCTTTCTGGACGGTTTGGGGATGCTCTTTGCCGGGTTGATCCTTGGGATCGGGCTTCTGATTATCATTTATGCACGGTTTTACCTTTCGTCCAAGGATCCGATGGGGCAGTTTTACAGCTATCTGATGCTGTTTCAGGGTGCGATGGTTGGGATCGTTCTATCCGACAACATCCTGCTTTTGCTGATTTTCTGGGAGCTTACCAGCCTCAGCTCTTTCCTTTTGATCGGCTATTGGAAGCATCTGCCCGAGGGGCGCCAAGGCGCGCGCATGGCGCTGGCCGTCACGGGTGCGGGCGGGTTGGCCATGATCGCGGGCATGCTGATTTTGGGCAATATCGTGGGGTCCCATGACCTGACGGTGATCTTACAGCACAAAGACCTTATTCAGGCGTCGGATTGGTATTTGCCCGCGCTTATCCTGATCTTGCTGGGCGCTTTCACCAAATCGGCGCAGTTCCCGTTCCATTTCTGGTTGCCCCATGCGATGGCCGCACCGACGCCGGTTTCGGCCTATCTCCATTCGGCGACTATGGTGAAGGCGGGCTTGTTCTTGATGGCGCGGATGTGGCCGGTGTTGGCAGGTACGCCGGAATGGTTTTATATCGTGGCCACCACAGGGCTTATCACCATGGTGATGGCCGCCAAGATCGCGCTTTTCAAGGATGATCTGAAAGCGCTGCTGGCTTATTCTACCGTCAGCCATCTGGGCCTTATCACCATGCTTTTGGGCTTTGGCACAGCAGGGGCGGCAACCGTAGCTGTGTTTCACATCATCAACCACGCCACCTTCAAGGCCGCGTTGTTTATGAGTGCGGGCATCGTCGACCATGAGACCCATACCCGCGACATAAAACGCTTGGGCGGGTTGCGGCATCTGATGCCGATTACCTTTGTCATCATGTGCATTTCTGCGCTTTCAATGGCGGGTATTCCGCCGCTGAACGGCTTTTTGTCCAAGGAACTAATGCTGGACGAGGCGGCAAGTACGCCGTGGCTTGGCAACCCATGGGTGATGCCGGTGCTGGCTACGGTTGGCGCGATGTTCTCGGTCGCCTATTCCTTCCGGCTTATCGCCCATGTTTTCCTTGGCCCGGTGCGCGACGATTACCCCGCCAAGCCGCATGATCCGGGCTTTGGCATGTGGGCCGCGCCTGCGTTTCTGGCCGTGCTGGTTGTGGCAATCGGCGTGATGCCGATGACCATGGTGGGCGAATTGGTGCGCACCACCACCAGCGCCGTGATCGGGGGCGAAGCCGAGGTTTACATCAGCCATTGGCATGGTTTTATCCCGGCGCTCTGGATGTCGATCATCGCGGTTGGTGCGGGGGCTGATCTTGCTTGGCGCGCATCGTTCTCTGGAAGCGTTGTGGCTTTCCGCGCCGCGCCCCGATGCGAAGGTGATATTTGATGCGATTTTGGAGCCTTTTGCCCATGCCGCCCGCGTCATCACCGACCGGCTGCACAACGGGTCCATGGCGCGCTATCTGGCGATTGCGACGCTTACCATTCTGGCGGCGGGTTATTTTGCCTATGGCACGGGCACGCATAGCCCCGGCACCCGCACGCTGACCCCGATTGAGCCAGTGCCCGCCGTGGGTTGGCTTTTGCTGGTGGGCTCTACTGCGGCGCTGTTTGCCTACCATCGCAACCGGCTTTTGGCGCTGGTTCTGGTGGGGGTGATCGGGCTGATGGTTTCCGTTGGCTTTGTGTATCTCTCTGCGCCAGACCTCGCGCTGACCCAGATCAGCGTCGAAGTGGCGACCGTGATCTTGCTCTTGCTGGCGCTGAACTTCCTGCCCAAGCAATCCCCGGTGGAAAGCAGTACAGGGCGGCGCACGCGTGATGGGCTTATCGCGGCGGCGGCTGGCATTGGCATCGGCGCGCTGATCTATGCACTGATGATGCGCGATTTTGCCTTCTCGCCGATCTCGGAATTTCACCTTGCCAATTCCAAGCCCGGCGGCGGTGGCACCAATGTGGTGAACGTGATCCTCGTAGACTTCCGTGGCTATGATACTTTTGGCGAGATCATCGTGCTCGGCATTGCTGGCCTCGTGATCTATGCCTTGGTGGAGGCATTGCTGCGCGGCGGGCCAGCCAATGACCGGCTGTTGGCCTGGGTGCCAGACCAGAAACGCGCGGGCGACCGGCACCCGCTCATGCTGGTCGTGGCAACAAGGATGATCCTGCCCATCGCAATTATGGTTGGGGCCTATATCTTCTTGCGTGGTCATAATGAGCCCGGCGGCGGCTTTATCGCGGGGCTTGTGGTGGCGATTGCCACGGTCATGCAATACATGGCCTCGGGCTTTGGCTGGGCGGCTGCGCGGCAGCGCATCGACTACCACGCGCTTATCGGCTGGGGCGTCACCATTGCCGGGCTTTGCGGTGTTGGCTCCTGGTTTGCCTCACGGCCATTCCTGAGCTCCAACTTCGGGTATTTCAAATTACCCTTCATCGAAAAGTTTGAACTTGCCACTGCCGCGATCTTTGATGTTGGTGTGTTCCTGACTGTGGTGGGGGCTGTGATGCTGGCACTTGCCTCGATCAGCCGTATCGCGATCCGTGCTGGTGAAACGGTCAATGCGGAGCCGTTCGATATTCAACCCGATGAAGTACCTGCATCCAAGGGGGCGCGCTGATATGGAATTTCTCGTCGCCTCCGCCGTTGGCATGATGACCGCCTGTGGCATCTACCTGATCCTGCGCAAACGGACCTTTCCGGTGATCGTAGGTCTTGCCATGCTCACTTACGCGGTCAACGTCTTCATTTTCGCCTCTGGCCGTTTGACCATTGGCCTGCCGCCGATCATCACCCACAACCCCGAAGGCTATACCGATCCGCTGACCCAAGCCCTGGTACTGACCGCGATTGTGATCAGCTTTGGTATGACTGCAGTGATCGTGATGATGGCGTTGGGGTCTTTCCTCGAAACCGGGGATGACAATATCGGCATGGAAGAAGATCGCGAGACGCCTGCCAAGCCGCAGGAGGGCGCCGAATGAACCATTGGATCATCGCCCCCGTCATTCTGCCCGCGCTGCTGGCCCCGTTCATCGTTCTGGTGATGCGCCATGACCTGACGCTGCAACGCATCTTTTCCACGATCGGCACCGCCGTTCTGGCCGCCATTTCGCTGGTCTTGCTTTATACCGCCTCCACCAACCCGCCCGAGGTTTATTTCCTTGGCAACTGGCCCGCGCCCTTTGGCATCGTGCTGGTGCTCGACAGGTTGTCTGCGATGATGATCGCACTGACGGCCGTTCTGGCGCTGATGGTGCAGCTTTATGCCGTCGGCTCCAACTGGGATGCGCGCGGTAACCATTTTCACGCCTTGTTTCAGTTTCAGTTAATGGGACTGTGCGGGGCCTTTCTGACGGGCGATGCCTTTAACCTTTTCGTGTTCTTTGAGGTGCTACTGATCGCCTCCTACGGCCTCATGATCCACGGTGGCGGCGCGAAACGGCTGAAGGCGGGTGTGCAATATGTGGCCTATAACCTTGTCGGCTCTACTCTGTTCCTCTTTGCGCTGGCGACGCTATATGCCGTCACCGGCACGCTGAACATGGCCGATATGGCGCTAAAGGTTGCGGAGCTTCCGGCGGGTGACGCAGCCCTGCTGCGCGTTGGCGCAGTGCTGTTGCTTTTGGTCTTTGCGGTCAAGGCGGCACTGGTGCCGCTGCAATTCTGGCTGCCTGCGACCTATAGTTTTGCGCCCGGCGTGGTTGCTGCCCTGTTTGCGGTGATGACCAAGGTCGGGGCCTACGCCGTGATCCGGGTTTTCACCCTTATCTTTCCGCCCGAAACAGCTGCAACCGGTATGCTCTTTGCCTATATCCTTTTGGTCTCTGCCCTCATCACGCTGGCACTTGGGGCTATCGGGGTGTTGGGGGCCACGGGCATGGCGCGACTGGTAGCCTTTGCCGCCATCGGCTCTATGGGCACATTGTTCATCGCGGTGGCGCAGTTCACACCACTGGCCATGACGGCGGCGCTTTACTACCTGCTCCATTCCACCCTCGCCACGGCCATATTGTTCCTCGTCGCCGATCTGGTTCAAGATCGGCGCGGCAATGACAGCCTGCGCATAGCCCTGCCCCCAATGGCGCAACACGGGCTGCTGGCGGCGCTGTTCTTTGGTGGGGCGATTGCCATGGCGGGGATGCCGCCGCTCTCGGGCTTTGTTGGCAAACTTCTGGTGCTTGACGCCACGCGAGGCGATGCCATGCCCTTGATCTGGACGACGATCCTTGTCACCTCGCTGATCACCATCATCGGCTTTTCCCGCGCGGGCTCGCAGGTGTTCTGGAAGGCCCATGCCACTGCAACCAGCCAAGACCGCCCCGAAACCAAACCCGAGGCCCTCGCCTTCGCGATGATCTTCGCGCTGCTGGCAGCCCTTGTGGCGCTTACCGTCATGGCTGGCCCTGTCACCGATTGGCTGGCCGATACCAGTGCCGAGTTGTTTGACCGCACCGCCTATATCAACGCCGTCTTGCCAACGGCAAAGGAGTAAGCCGATGTTGCGCAAACTCTTCCCGCACCCATACCTGACGCTTTTGCTGGTCATCACATGGATACTTCTGGTCAATCAGCTCAAGCTTGGCTCGCTGATTTTTGCCTTGATCCTTGGCACCATCATTCCGCTCATCACGGCCCCCTATTGGCCGGACCGCCCGATCCTGCGCAATCCGCGGGCGATCGTCGGCTACATTCTGATCGTGCTTTATGACATCGTGAAATCCAACTTCATCGTTGCGGGCATCGTGCTGTTCAAACCCAACAGTCAGCTCAAAACCACATGGATCACCATCCCGATTGATCTGCGCACGCCCGAGGCGATTACCGTTCTGGCTGGCACCATCACCATGACGCCCGGCACCCTGACCGCAGATATGTCCGGTGATGGCAAATCTCTGTTGATCCACTGCCTCCACGCACCCGATCCTGATGCGGTGCGCGACGAAATCAAGGCCCGCTATGAGGCCCGTTTGATGAGGATTTTCGAATGATCCACTATGCCCTGACCTTTGCTTTTGCCTGTTTCGGCCTTGGCCTGCTGTTCAACCTCTACCGCATTTTTGTGGCACCGGGGGTGGTGGATCGAGTGTTGGCGCTCGATACGATGGTCATCAACATCATCGCGCTGCTGGTCCTCTATGGCATCACCTCGCATTCCGGCATGTATTTTGAGGCGGCGTTGCTGTTTGCCATGACGGGTTTTGTCTCTACCGTGGCCTATTGCAAATTTATCCTGCGCGGCGACATCATCGAATAAAGGGGCCGGAAAATGGAACTGATTGCTGAAACCATCATCTCGCTCTTGCTGGTTGCCGCCGGTGTCTTTGGCCTCGTAGGCAGCTTTGGCCTGCTGAAATTGCCAGACACGATGACCCGCCTGCACGCCCCCACCAAGGCCACCAGCCTCGGCGTGGGCGGCGTTCTCATCGCTTCAATGCTCTATTTCTGGATATTTCAGGGCAAGCTCAGCTGGCACGAGTTGCTTATCACCATGTTCTTGTTTCTCACGGCACCCATCACCGCAAATTTGATCGCCAAGGCGCATATGCATCGCTACAGCAAACAAATCAAGTTACCCGATACCGGAACCGATAGCGGCTGGGCCACCTTTGAGGACGAAACAACGGAAGTGCACCCTGTCATGACCCGTACTCGCGCCGCCCCCGCACCGACCAAGGCGGACCACTAACTTGACCATCCGGTAAAATTCCTAGGCTTGTGACGGGGTGGCCCTCTTGCGCCGCGCGCCATCGCGTGCCACGCTCTTTGCGTCCCATGAGGCGGAGGCTTCCTTGCAAACCGATACTGATACCACCACGGCACGCCCGCATTCCGAGGCGACGGCAAACCTGCCGCAACTCACCCATGCCCGCAATCCCGGCATGCCGCTCGATCTGGATTGGGTCGCATCCGTGCAGGCCAACACCTCCGCGATTGAGCGGCGCGCAGCCACCCTGCCCGGCCGCCGCTCGGTGAAAAAAGACTATCAGGCCGCGTGGCTGTGCAAGGCGATTTCCTGCATCGACCTGACCACGCTCTCGGGCGATGATACCAAGGGTCGCGTGCAACGGCTCTGCGCCAAGGCCCGCCAACCTGTGCGCCCCGATCTTCTGGCCGCTTTGGGCATGGAAGGTCTGACGACAGGCGCGGTCTGCGTTTATCACGAAATGGTCGAAACCGCCGTTCGCGCGCTCGAAGGCTCCGGCATTCCGGTCGCTGCGGTTTCTACCGGCTTTCCGGCGGGGCTTTCGCCCCTGCATCTGCGGCTGGCCGAAATTGGCGAAAGCGTGGCCGCAGGCGCACGCGAGATTGATATCGTCATTTCCCGCCGCCATGTGCTGACCCAAAACTGGCAAGCGCTTTACGACGAAACGCGCCAAATGCGCGAAGCCTGCGGCGATGCCCATGTCAAAGCGATCTTGGCGACCGGAGAGCTTGGCACCCTGCGCAACGTCGCCCGCGCCTCGTTGGTCTGCATGATGGCCGGGGCTGATTTCATCAAAACCTCCACCGGAAAAGAGCCGGTAAACGCCACGCTGCCCGTCAGCCTGACGATGACCCGCGCGATCCGCGACTACCAGGACCGCACAAACATCAAGGTCGGCTACAAGCCCGCTGGTGGTATTTCCAAAGCCAAGGACGCGCTGGTGTACCTCGCGTTGATGAAGGACGAACTGGGCCTGCCATGGGTACAGCCAGACCTTTTCCGCTTTGGTGCCTCTTCGCTTCTGGGTGATATCGAGCGCCAGCTGGAGCACCACATCACCGGCGCCTATTCCGCCGCCAACCGCCATGCAATCGGGTAAAGCCATGACCGTTAAACAAATCTTCGACGACATGTCCTATGGCCCTGCCCCTGAAAGCAGCGCCGAGGCAATGGCGTGGATCACCAAGCATCAGGGCCGCTTCGGCCATTGGATTGATGGCCGTTTCACCGCCCCCGGCACGGCTTTTGCCACCACCAACCCCGCCACAGCCAAACCCCTGGCCGAAGTGACCCAAGGCTCGGCGCAAGATATTGACGCCGCCGTCAAAGCCGCCCGCCGCGCCCAGCCGAAATGGGCCAAGCTTCCGGGCCATAAACGCGCGCAATATCTTTATGCCTTGGCGCGGTTGGTGCAAAAGCACTCTCGCCTGCTCGCGGTGGTTGAGACGCTCGACAATGGCAAACCGATCCGCGAAAGCCGCGACATCGATATCCCCCTCGTCACGCGGCATTTCTATTACCACGCGGGCCTCGCGCAGCTTATGGCCTCGGAGCAGCCCGACATGCAGCCTCTTGGCGTTTGCGGCGCCGTGATCCCGTGGAATTTCCCCTTGCTGATGCTGGCATGGAAAGTTGCACCCGCGCTGGCGGCTGGTAATACGGTGGTGCTGAAACCTGCCGAATATACCCCGCTCACCGCCCTCCTTTTCGCGGAGATCAGCCGCGAGGCTGGGCTGCCCAAAGGGGTGCTGAACGTCGTCACCGGCGACGGGGCCACGGGGGCCGCACTGGTCGATCACCCGGATGTCAACAAAATCGCCTTCACAGGCTCTACTGATGTGGGGCGCAAAATTCGTGCGGCTACCGCAGGCACGGGCAAGGCCCTGACGCTGGAGCTTGGCGGCAAATCCCCCTATATCGTTTTTGACGATGCCGATCTGGATTCAGCCGTCGAGGGGCTGGTGGATGCGATCTGGTTCAACGGCGGTCAGGTCTGCTGTGCAGGCTCGCGGTTGTTGGTGCAAGAAGGCGTGGCAGAGCGGTTTCACACCAAGCTGAAGGCCCGAATGGACGGGCTGCGCATCGGTGACCCGATGGATAAATGCATCGACGTGGGCGCAATGGTGGACCCGGCGCAACTGGCCCGGATCACCGCGATGGTCGATGCCTCGGATGGCGATAAGTACCAAAGCAAAAGCCCGCTTCCAAAGGGCTGCTATTACCCCCCCACGCTTATCACAGGGCTGGGTTCCGCCTCTACCCTGATGCAAGAAGAAATCTTTGGCCCGGTGCTGGTGTCGATGACCTTCCGCACCCCTTCCGAGGCGGTGGAGCTGGCCAATAACACCCGCTATGGCTTGGCGGCGAGCATCTGGACCGAGAATGTAAACCTCGCGCTCGATATGGCCCCCAAGGTCAAGGCCGGGGTGGTCTGGGTGAACGCCACCAATATGTTTGACGCCGCCGCAGGCTTTGGCGGGGTTCGTGAAAGCGGCTTTGGCCGTGAAGGGGGATGGGAAGGCCTGATGGCCTATCTGCGCCCCAAAACCAGCCCAAAGCCGCTGCGTCCCACCGCCCCCGTGGCGGAGCCTGCGAGTGCCGAGGTGTCGGGGCTTGACCGCACCGCCAAGCTATATGTCGGCGGCAAACAGGCGCGGCCCGATGGCGGCTATTCGCAGCCCATCTGGTCGCCCAAAGGCCGGCTTTTGGGCCATGTCGGCATCGGCAACCGCAAGGATATCCGCAACGCGGTGGAGGCCGCCCATGCCGCCAAAGGCTGGGGTAAAACCTCTGGCCATCTGCGCGCGCAGATCCTTTACTACATCGCCGAAAACCTGTCTGCCCGTGCGGATGAGTTTGCCAAGCGTCTGACGGATATGACCGGCAAATCGGGCGCGGCAGAGGTGGAGGCCAGCATCGCGCGGCTGTTCACCTATGCCGCCTGGGCCGACAAGTTTGACGGCGCGGTGAAATCTGTGCCGATCCGGGGCGTGGCGCTGGCGATGAATGAGCCCGTGGGCGTGATCGCCGCGATTTGTGCCGATGAGGCCCCGCTTTTGGGCCTGATTAGTCTGATGGCCCCGGCGATTGCCATGGGCAATGCCTGCGTGCTTGTGCCCTCGCAAGCCTACCCCTTGGCCGCGACGGATCTTTACCAAGTGCTCGACACCTCCGACCTTCCGGGTGGGGTGGTCAACATCGTCACCGGACCGCATGGCGATTTGGTCAAGCCCTTGGCAAGCCATATGGATGTCGATGCACTTTGGTGCTTTGGCGCGGCGGCGCTTTCGGCGGTGGTGGAGCGTGAGGCGGCGGGCAACCTCAAGCGCACATGGGTCAACCATGGGGCTGCGACCGATTGGACCATGGCCGAGGGCCGCGCGTTTCTACGGGCGGCGACTGAGGTCAAGACGGTTTGGGTGCCTTACGGCGAATGATGCGCCGCACGGCCAACGGCTGGGGGTTTCACACCCCCAGACCCCCGTGGGATATTTATAAATAGATGAAGATATTCAAGGTTTTGGGTGGTCGTCGTAATCCGTCTTGAGGATACGCGCAGCATCGCCCTGTGGGTCTTCGAATTGCTTAGATTTTAGCGCCCAGAAGAAGCCGGCGAGGCCTATGCCGCCGAGAAACAGCGAGATCGGAATGAGGACGGCGAGGATTTCCATAGCTTACCTTAGGCGCAATGCGTTCAGCGATACTGTAATGGATGAGACCGACATCGCCAAGGCCGCCAACAAAGGGGTTGCAAGCCCAACGAGGGCAAGCGGCACCGCAATAACGTTATAGGCGGCCGAGAGTGCGAAGTTTTCGCGGATGCGGCGGGTGGATTGCTTGGCTATTCGCAGCGCATCGGCCACAGGGGCCATATCCTGCCCCAAGAGCACGATGTCGGAGGCAGTACGCGCGGCATCCAGCGCCGAGGCGGGCGAGATGGAAACATGCGCCAGCGCCAGCGCCGCCGTATCATTCAGCCCGTCTCCGATCATCAACACTTTATGGCCTTGGTCTTGCAAACGGGTAAGGCTCGCGACCTTTTCAGCCGGCAATCTGCCCGAGGCCCATTCCGAAATGCCCAAACGCCCTGCCATTTCGGCCACAGGGGCCTCGGCATCGCCCGAAAGCAGCATCAGCCGGAGGCCAGCGGCCTTCATCGCGGCAACAGCCGTCTCAACCCCGGGGCGGAGCCGATCGGCGAAGAGGACGGCGTGGGTTTGCCCAGCCACCGCCAGATAGGTCGCGGTTTGGTCGGCGGGAGCGGCCCCCACCCATTCGGCGCGGCCAAGACGCACGGGCTGACCTTGCCACAGGCCTTCGACGCCGTAACCCGGCACCTCGCGCAGATCGGTGATTAAGGCAGGGCTGGCCGCTTTGGCCAGCGCCATGGCCAAGGGATGCGAAGACGCGGCGGCAAGCCCCGCGGCCACGGCAAGTGCTGCATCCGGCAGATCGGCCAGATTGGTAGGTGTCGGTGTGCCCAAAGTTAGCGTGCCGGTCTTGTCAAACACCACGCAATCCACCTCAGCCAACCGTTCCAGCGCCGTGCCATCCTTAATCAGTAGCCCTTTGCGAAACAGCTTTCCGCTGGCCGCCGTGACCACCGCAGGCACCGCCAATCCAAGCGCGCAGGGGCATGTGATGATCAGCACCGCCGCCGAAATATTGATCGCATAACGCAAATCACCCGTCGCCCAGAGCCAATAGCCAAAGGCCCCAAACGACAGCACATGCACCAGCGGCGAATAGGCGCGCGAAGCACTTTCCGCGAGGCTGGTGTATTGCGTCTTGGCGCTTTCAGCCACGGCCACCAGATCGGCCATGCGGTGCAGGCTGCTATCACGCCCCGCCGCCACAACCCGCACCAACAAAGGCCCGGTCAGGTTAATCTCTCCCGCCGCCACTTGGGTGCCCGGCCCCGCCTGCGCAGGCAGGCTTTCCCCCGTCAACAGCGAGCGGTCCACCTCAGAGCTGCCTTCGGTTACCACCCCGTCCACCGGCATCCGCCCACCGGGGCGCACCCGCACGATATCGCCCACCGCCAGCGCCGAAATGGTAACGGTTTCCTCCTCGCCGTCGCGCAGACGCAGCGCGCGCGGCACCTCCAGCGCGGCCAGCTCCTCGGCTGCGGATCGGGCCACTGCGCGGGTGCGGTGATCCAGATAGCGGCCGGCCAGCAGGAAGAACGTCAGCATTACCGCCGCATCGAAATAGGCGTGGAGGCCAGAATGGATTGTCTCATAAAGACTGATTGAGGAGGCTAGGATGATCGCCAGCGATATCGGCACATCCATGCCCAAACGGCCCACGCGAAGACTTGCCCAAGCCGATTTGAAGAAGGGCTGGCCCGCGAAAGCCACTGTCGGCAAAGCAATCCCCGCCGAAATCCAGTGGAACAGGTCGCGCGTTGCATCGCTTGCACCGGACCAAACTGCAACCGAAAGCAGCATCACGTTCATCATCGCAAACCCGGCCACGCCCAGCCGCATCAGCAAATCGCGCCCCTGACGGTCGGTTTCTGTGGCCGAAAGCAGGCCCGGATCCAACTCATGTGCCTCAAAGCCCAATCCCGCCAGTACCGGGATCAAATCCTCAGCGGTGACATGGGATTCGGCATCCACGCTGACGCGGCGCAGTGTCAGGTTCACACGGGCGGAAAGGACGCCGGGCAGCCCCTCTAACCCGTTTTCAACTGTGGACATGCAGGCCGCGCAATGCGCCGAAGGCAAAGAAAGCATCAAACGCGCCTGCGTCGGGGCTGCCAATTGTGCCAAACGTTCCGCCGAAGGGGCCACAGCGCAAGCAGGGCAGGCCGAGGGCGACACATGCCCCGCGTCATACTCTTTGCCCTCAAACCCTTCCGCCAAAGTCATGCCTCAGCCCTTAACCATTAGGTCAATACGCTGGCGGAACGCCGTTCCATTAGCCGAGAACGCCTCAATTTGCATCATCCACTTGCCTTCAGGCAAAACGAGCGGCGCAACAAAAACGCCCGCATCGCATGTAAATTCGGGCCGCGTGTCGTCCAGCGCTATGGTCGCACGGCCCACCATAACCGAAAGCCCCATCACCTCCGCCGGGAATCCTTGTTCGTCAGTGAAGTTGAGCCGCAACTCCTTGGCCTTCGGATCATAATCCGCGGCCAGCTGCCACCCCAGCCCGATCTGCGCATCGCGCCGCGCGTCGAAGCCTTGGCTGGCGACGTAAGAGTTTTTCACTTCCAGCCCCGGAAAGGTGCTGACCGCCTTATAGGCCATCACCAGATTTACCGCGATAATCACACCAAAAGCCCCAACGGTGAAAAGAAGAACCTTCCGCCCCGTGATCCTGAACTCAGTCGTCTCGGGCATTTCAGTTCCCCTTCCCGTTAAAGATCGTATCATGATGCACCCGGCTGGTAGTGCCTACCTGCTCAATCCAGAGCCGCAGTTCCGACCGGTCCGCAAGCGCTGCCTCAGATCCCGGTGCCGCAGTCACATAAACCCGCTGAGTTTTTTGTTCATTCGCGTTCACCAGAACCTTCAAGTCCGTCGTCCCCTCCAGCGCAATCCGCAACGGCGTTTCCGATGTCAGCGACAGATGAAATAACACGTCATCGCCCAGCTTGTTAAGCAACCGCACATCGTAAGTGTTGCGAAGCGAGCCGTCGGACAGTGTTACATAAGTTGGGTTGCGCACGGGCGTCACGTTCACGTCAATATCTGAACGCATGAACAACGCCACCACAAGTGCAACCCCCACACCCGCCCACAGCACCGTATACATGACGGTACGCGGACGGAATACGTGTTTCCACACCGATTTCGGCGCCTTGCCCGCCTTTTCCGCAACCTCGTCCGTCAGGGCCATATAGCCGATCAGGTCCCGCGGCTTGCCGATCCTGTCCATCACATCGTTGCAAGCGTCGATGCACAGCCCGCAGGTGATGCAAGCCATCTGCTGGCCATCGCGGATGTCGATGCCCATCGGGCAGACGTTGACGCAGGCCATACAGTCGATGCAATCGCCCTGCCCTGTGGCCACTTCGCCCTTTTGCAATTTGCCACGCGGCTCGCCCCGCCAGCCACGGTAGTTGATGGTCAGCGTGTCTTCGTCGATCATCGCGGCCTGAATGCGCGGCCACGGGCAGGCGTAAATGCAAATCTGCTCACGGAAAAAGCCGCCAAAAAAGAAGGTGGTCGCTGTCAGCACCAATATCGTGATGTAAGCAACCGGGTGGGCCTGCCCGATCAAGAGGTTCTTGGCTAGCGTCGGCGCATCGGTGAAGTAAAACACCCATGCTCCGCCCGTCGCGATGGCGATCAGCAGCCAAGCCGTCCATTTGGTCGCCGTCTTGCGAATTTTTTCCCCGGTCCATTTGCTGCGATGCAGGCGCAGCCGAGCGTTCCGATCGCCCTCAACCCAGCGCTCCACCAGAATGAACAGGTCTGTCCACACGGTTTGCGGGCAAGCATAGCCGCACCACACCCGCCCTGCGGCCGATGTGAACAAGAACAGGCCCAGCCCCGCCATGATCAGCAAGCCCGCGACAAAGTAAAACTCATGCGGCCAAATTTCGATCATGAAGAAAAAGAACCGCCTATTGGCAATATCCACCAACACCGCCTGATCCGACAGACTTGGGCCACGATCCCAGCGCAGCCATGGGGTGATGTAGTAAATCCCCAAGGTGAAAGCCATGAGCCACCACTTCAAGTTCCGAAATATGCCCTTCACACGACGCGGAAAGATTGGTTCGCGTTTGGCGTAAAGGCTTTTGGGTTCGGTGTCTGGGCTGGTCACGACATTTCTCCGGGTTCTACTCGCGCTGGGTATCCCGGGTTGGTCCGATGCCCGCATTGACCTGTATCAACTAAGTATTGCAGAGTCAGATTTACACTGCGGCAACTGCGCACAGTCAATCCGAATTCCGGAAAAATCAGGCCACCAACGCCCCAGAGGAAACACACGGACAAGGGAAAGGGGCGCTGGTAGCGAGGCTGACACATGCCAGCAGAGCCAGCGTAGCTCAGCCGTCCGACGCTCACCTTGACGCAAATCAAACACGTAAATTGTTTTGCTCTGCGGGGTGCTGTGCAGGGGCACGGAGGGCCTCAGATCAAAAGCCCCCCCGGCGCAAACCGGGAGGCCTTATTCTCGCCCTGTCAGGGCTTGCTTGTTAGGCCTATTCGCCGCCGCCCAGCCCATGGACATAGGTGGCAACCGCGCGAATATCGGCCTCAGACAAGCGCGTGCTCCAATTTGGCATCACACCCGCACGCGAAAAGGCAACCGAATGGGTCAGCGCATCCACATTACCACCATACAGCCAAATCGCATCCGTCAGGTTCGGCGCACCCACATCGCGGTTGCCCGTACCGTCTTCCATATGGCAGCCCGCACAGTTATCCGCGAACACCACAGCCCCGGCTGTCGCCTGCGTTGCATCATACTCCTGACCAGAGATTGCCAGCACATGCTGAACAACTTCGTCAATTTGGGCTTTCTCCAGCAACTCATCTACGCCAAAACGCGGCATCTCCGAGATACGGGCGTCCTCGTCGGTGGTGTTGCGGATGCCATGGGTGATGGTGGTATGAATGGCCTCCATATCGCCACCCCACAGCCATTCATCGTCCAGCAGGTTCGGATAGCCCGAGGCCTGAACCCCCGCTGCACCCGAGCCATGGCACTGTGCGCACCAAGTCCGGAACACAGCGGCACCGGCGTTATTGGCAAAATCCAAAAGCTCGGGGTCCGAAGTAATCTCCGTCAATTCCGTCGCTTCCAGCTTGGCGCGGATCGGCGCGTTGCGGTCTGCGAACAGTTGAATTTCAGCCGCCACATCTGCTCGGGTTGAGGCGCCCAGCAAGCCTGGTGTTGCCCGACTGATCATCGGCCATGCCGGATAGGCGATAGTATAGAGCAACGCCCAAGCAATACAGGCGTAAAAGGTCCACAACCACCAACGCGGCATGGGGTTATCGAACTCTTCAATCCCATCCCAATTGTGGCCAGTTGTGTTCGGATCACCTTCTTGGTGCCGTATGGATTTCTTACTCATATCCGCGCCTCCTCGGAACGGTCCGCCGCAGGATCGACGGGTTTGTCATCATGGCGAAAGATGGATGCCGCGACTTCGTCATGCACCCGGCGGCTTCCGGGCCGGAAGGCCCAAAGAACCACCAATACAAAAACTGCAGTCAGAAAGAGCAGCATCCAGCTATCGGCGAACTCACGCAGCAGGCTGTAGGTTTCCATGTTCTACCCCCCTCTAGCGGCTTGCATCAGGCTGGAAAGTCGAGAAATCGACCATCGTGCCCAACACTTGCAGATAGGCGATCAACGCATCCATCTCGGTCAACGCGGTCGTGCCATCAAAGTTGCGCACCGCCGCCTTGCCATAGCGTTCCAGCAAGCCGTCATAATCGCTGTCCGGATTGGCCTGCGCCTTAAAGTCAGCGACGGCGTTTTCCATCATGTCGTCGGTGTAGGGCACACCCACGACACGATGCACCTTCATGCTGTCACCAATATACTCGCCGTCGATCACCTTATTCGACAGGAAGCCATATTTCGGCATCACAGATTCCGGCACAACAGATTGCGGATCGGTCATGTGATCCACATGCCAAGCGTCGGAATAACGATCGCCCACACGGGCAAGGTCCGGCCCGGTCCGCTTGGATCCCCATTGGAACGGATGGTCATACATCGATTCCGCAGCAAGGGAGTAATGGCCATACCGCTCCACCTCGTCGCGCATTGGGCGGATCATCTGGCTGTGGCAGACATAGCAGCCCTCGCGCAAATAGATGTCCCGTCCGGCAAGTTCCAGCGGGGTGTAGGGGCGAACCCCTTCCACCTTTTCAATTGTGTTCTCCAGATAGAACAGCGGTACGATCTGGACCAAGCCCCCGATGGTCACGACCAGAAAGGACAGAACCAGCAGCAAGGTCGCGTTGGTCTCGATGACCTTGTGTTTGTCAAGAAAAGCCATTGTTCCCTCCGGTTATTCAGCAGGGACGAGCGCGTTGTCGCTCGCCTTTTCAGGCTGCGCTTTCACGGTCATCCACAAATTGTAGCACATGATGATCGCGCCCGTCAGGAACATCACCCCGCCCAAGCTACGCACCACATACATCGGAAACTTTGCCGATACGGTGTCAGCAAAGGCGTTGACGAGGAAGCCATTGGCATCCACTTCGCGCCACATCAGGCCTTCCATGATCCCGGTAACCCACATCGAGGACGCGTAAAGAACGATCCCGATCGTTGCCAACCAGAAGTGCCAGCTTACCAGTTTCAGGCTATAAAGCCCCGCCCTGTTCCACAGCTTCGGCGTCAGATAGTAAAGCGCGCCGAAAGTGATCATACCGTTCCAACCCAGCGCACCGGAATGCACATGGCCAATGGTCCAGTCGGTGTAGTGGCTCAGCGAGTTTACGGCCTTGATCGACATCATCGGACCCTCAAACGTGGACATCCCATAGAAGCCGATGGAAACCACCATCATCCGAATGATCGGGTCGGTGCGCAGCTTGTCCCATGCGCCCGAAAGCGTCATCAGACCGTTGATCATGCCACCCCATGAGGGCATCCACAGCATGATCGAGAACACCATGCCCAGCGTCTGCGCCCAATCGGGCAGTGCTGTGTAATGCAGGTGGTGCGGACCAGCCCAGATATAGAGGAAGATCAACGCCCAGAAGTGGATGATCGACAGCTTATATGAGAATACCGGACGCTCGGCCTGCTTTGGCACGAAATAGTACATCATACCAAGGAACCCGGCAGTCAGGAAGAAGCCCACCGCGTTGTGGCCATACCACCATTGCACCATCGCATCCTGAACACCCGAGAACACCTGAACGGATTTGGAACCGAACACAGAGACAGGAATGCTCAGGTTGTTGAGCACATGAAGCATCGCCACCGTAACAATGAACGAAAGGTAGAACCAGTTCGCCACATAGATATGCGGCTCTCTGCGCTTCACGATTGTGCCAAGGTAGACTGCCAAAAAGGCCAGCCAGACAACCGTCAGCCACAGATCGACATACCACTCCGGCTCGGCATATTCTTTGGACTGTGTGGCGCCCAGCAAATATCCGGTTGCGGCAAGCACGATAAACAACTGGTAGCCCCAGAATACGAACCAGCCAAGGTTTCCGCCCCACAGGCGCGCGGCACTTGTGCGCTGCACCACATAGAAGGCGGTCGCTATCAAGGCGTTACCACCAAAGGCAAAAATCACAGCCGAAGTGTGCAAGGGACGCAAGCGGCCAAAGTTGGCATAACCCTGCGCCCATTCAAAATTGAGCACTGGATAGGCCAACTGGAAGGCGATGATCACCCCTACCAAAAAGCCGACCACGCCCCAAAGCGCGGTCGCAATAACGCCAGCGCGCACCACGCCGTCAAAATATTCATTTTGCGGCGCTGCCCGTTTCGGCTCGCCCAAGCGGCGCACAGACCACAAGAACAACCCTCCCGCCACAAGCATAATGGTCAGTGCATTGACCAGATAAGCCGGATCGCGCGCGTAATTGGCTCCGATCGCGGCCAAAACCGTAATCAAACCCAGCGCAATCAATTTAAAGTAATCCCACATTTCGCGTCCCTTCGTCTTCTCCCGGTCCGAACCAAGATTCGGCAGGGTATTCGTTGACATCCCGCTTTTGGGCGTCGTGCAAATATAATGCTTTGATCCATGTCAAAGAATTGGCTCCCTTCACTTGACGCTGATCAAGGCGAAGGTCAACATCCCCAGCCTATAACTTGAAGAGTTAAGAAATCAGGAGGTTTCCACCGTGGCATATAAATCCCTACTGACCATTTGCAGTGATCCCTTGCGCGCGCCCCAGACCTTTGCCGCCGCAGCATCGCTTGCAATATCGCAAGACGGCCATCTGGATGCACTTGCGCTGGGGGTGGATCGTTCGCAGATAGGCTATTCTTATGTCGGCGCCAGCGCTGTCATTTTACAAGTCGCACAAGAACGCGCGACCGAAGATGTGAAGGCCGTCGAAGCCGGCATCCGCTCTGGCGTAGAGGCCGCTGGCCCGTCACTGCGCTGGTCTTCCGAAGGGGCCGTTGCGATGATGGGCGCGCTATCTGATCTGGTCGCCCTGCGCGCACGCTTTGCCGATCTGGTGGTGCTTGCCAAACCCTATGGCGAAAAACATGGTGATGAAGAAGAGGCCATAGTAGAAGCCGCGATGTTCGAAGGCCAAGCACCGGTTCTGGTGTTGCCTGATACCATGGCGGATGCCGGTACAATCGGCAAACGCATCGTCATTGCATGGAACCAAAGCCGCGAAGCGATGAACGCAATCCGCCATGCGCTGCCCTTTCTGAAACGGGCCGATCACGTCTGGATTACCATCATTGATCCGCCGAAGCACGGGGCCGAACGCTCTGATCCCGGCGGTGCGCTGTGCCAGATGCTGGTGCGCCATGGGGTGAAAGCCGAAGTGACGGTCCTCGCCCGCACCATGCCGCGCGTCTCGGATGTGCTTGTCCGTCATATCCGCGATGTTGATGCCGATATGCTGGTCATGGGGGCATACGGCCATTCCCGTTTCCGCGAAGCTATTCTTGGCGGTGCAACCCGCAACATGCTGGAAAACGCCGAAGTCGCGGTATTCATGACGCATTGATCAACCCCATCAGGGGAATCGCATTTGGATTTTGACAAAGTGTTTTGAATAGATTCTTGGAGTT
>CALEMZ010000111.1 GCA_937910975.1 uncultured Pseudorhodobacter sp.
GGGGACCTCCGAGATCCAACGTCATATCATCAGCCGGCAACTTCTGCGCGCGCACGGGGCATGAGGCCGGGCAGGGGGGCTGTCTGCCCCCCTCTGGCCCTTAAGGGCCATTCACCCCCCGCGGATATTTTTGAATAGATGAATAACGGGTTGTTAACTATGTGGCTGCAAATTGGAAAAGCGGTACAGGCGGGGACGCCGATGACCGCAATAGGTGAAGTTTCCCTGTCTCCTTGGATGGAGGCAGGGCGACTCCCTCGCCCATTCATCTATTCAAAAATATCCCGGGGGGCCACGATTGGCTTGCCAATCGTGGGGGGGCAGCGCCCCCGCAGCCTGTCCACCTGCGGGGCGGTGGCATGAAAGACCTCTCGCGCCTTTTGCGCCCGCGCTCCATTGCCGTAATGGGTTCGGTTTGGGCTGGCAATGTGATCGCCCAATGTCAAAAGATGGGTTTTGCAGGCCCGGTCTGGCCGGTGCATCCCACCAAACCCATGATCGGTGGGCTTAAGGCCTATGCGGCGCTGTCAGACCTTCCCGCGCCGCCCGATGCCACTTTTATCGGCGTCAACCGTCATATCACCGTCGATGTGGTGCGCTCGCTTTCTGCGATGGGGGCGGGGGGCGCGATTTGTTTTGCCTCGGGCTGGACCGAGGCGGGGGAGGCGGGGCTGCAAGCCGCGCTGGTGCAGTCGGCGGGGGATATGCCGATCCTCGGGCCGAATTGTTATGGTGTGATCAACTATCTTGATGGTGCGCTGTTATGGCCCGATCAACATGGGGGACGGCGGGTGGAGCGGGGCGTGGCTTTGCTCTCGCAATCGTCCAACATCGTGATCAACCTGACCATGCAGGCTCGGGGTTTACCGGTGGCCTATGTTGCCTGCCTGGGCAATGCGGCACAGGTGGGTCTGGCAGAGCTTGCGGGCGCATTGCTGGCCGATGATCGGGTGACAGCGCTTGGGCTTTATGTCGAAGGCATTGATGATGCACCGGGATTTGCTGCGCTGGCTCAGGCCGCGCGGACGGCGGGCAAGGGGATCGTTTGCATCAAATCGGGTAAGACCGAGGCCTCGCAAGTGGCCGCCGCCTCGCATACCGCGTCTCTGGCGGGCGGTGGAGCGGCCTCCTCGGCCTTTCTGCGTCAGGCGGGGGTGGCAGAGGTGAATACCCTGCCGGAATTGTTGGAAACGTTGAAGATTTTTCACGCGCATGGCCCTCAGATCGGCCCTCGATTGTGCTCGCTGTCGTGTTCGGGCGGTGAGGCGGGCCTGATTGCCGATCTGGCTGCTCCGTTCGGCCTTTCTTTCCCGCCCCCGACGCCAGATCAGTGCGCGCGGCTGGGCGAGATTCTTGGCCCCATTGTCACCATTTCCAACCCTTTGGATTATCACACCTTTATCTGGGGAGATGGACCGCGCACGACGGATGTTTTTGCCACAATGCTTGGGGGCTATGACGCAGGAGTATTCATCATCGACCCGCCGCGACCGGATCGTTGTGATCCCGCTTCTTTTGAGCCCGCGTTGCAAGCGATTGAGGCGGCTGCACAGATTACGGGTAAACCCGCTTTCCCGGTGGCATCTTTGCCCGAGAATTTCGATGAGGCCCGCGCGATTGCGATGATGGCGCGCGGCACGGTGCCACTGATGGGGCTGGAAACAGCGCTTGGGGCCCTGGCCGCGGCGCAAGCGCCGCCGGGTCTGGCGGGGTGGCGGCCCTTGCCGTCGCGCAAGCCGACCCGCCCTGCGCTGATGGACGAAGCAATGGCCAAACGCGCGTTGGCAGCGGCGGGCATTGCGGTGCCGCGCGGTGTTAGCGCGCCCGATCTCACAGCTTTGGCACCAATGGCGCAGGCCCTGACGCCGCCGCTCGCGCTCAAAGGGCTGGGCTTTGCGCATAAATCTGAGAATGGCGCGGTACGGTTGGGCTTGGCGACGATTGACGGGCAAGTTCCGATGCCGGGCGCATTGGGTTATCTGGCCGAGGAGATGGTCACGGGCATCCTCGCCGAACTGCTGATTGGTATCCGCCGCGATCCGGTTTACGGCGTCACGCTAACCCTCGGCTTTGGCGGGGTGACGGCAGAGCTTTGGGCCGATACGGCGACGTTGATCTGCCCGGTTTTGCCGCATGAGATCGAGGCCGCGCTACGTCGTTTACGGCTCTGGCCCTTGCTCGACGGCTATCGCGGGCGCACTAAGGCAGATGTGGCTGCGGTGATTGAAGTGGCGATGCGGCTGCAGGCGATGATGCAGGATGATGCGCTGGAAGAGATTGAGATCAACCCGCTGATGGTGCGTGAAACCGGGGCTGTGGCAGCGGATGCAGTGATTTGGAAGGAAGCGGAATGATGCAGATGCGAAGTGATGGCCCGATCCTGACAAGGGTGGAAGGCGCAGTGCTGGAGGTGACTTTGGCGCGCGGCAAGGCCAATGCGATTGATCTGGTGACCAGTCGCGTGATGGGTGAGGTGTTCCGCGACTTCCGTGATGATGACGCCTTGCGCGTTTGTATCCTGCGGGCGGCGGGCGAAAAGTTCTTTTGCCCCGGATGGGACTTGAAGGCCGCGGCAGGTGGTGATGCGGTGGATGGCGATTATGGCGTGGGCGGTTTTGGTGGCTTGCAAGAACTGCCAAACCTCAACAAGCCGGTAATTGCCGCTGTGAACGGCATTTGCTGCGGCGGCGGGCTGGAGCTGGCGCTGTCTTGCGATCTGATTTTGGCCTCTGAAACGGCGGTTTTTGCACTGCCGGAGATCCGCTCCGGCACCGTGGCCGATGCGGCCTCAATCAAGCTGCCAAAGCGCATCCCCTACCATGTGGCGATGGATTTGCTGCTGACGGGGCGCTGGTTTGATGCCGAAGAGGCGCAGCGCTGGGGGCTGATCAAGGAGATTTGCGCGCCGGAGGACTTGCTGGCGAAGGCCTGGGATTTGGCGCGCCTGCTCGAAAGCGGGCCACCGCTGGTTTATGCCGCAATCAAGGAAGTGGTGCGCGAGGCCGAAGATATGCGGTTTCAGGATGCGTTGAACCGGATCACCAAGCGGCAATTTGTAACGGTGGACCGGCTTTACTCCTCGGAAGACCAGTTGGAAGGCGCGCGCGCTTTTTCGGAAAAACGGGATCCCGTTTGGAAAGGGCGCTAGAAACATCACGCCTGCGACGTCGAATATTTGGGCAAAGATGAAGGGGATGGGGATGCACGATTACACAAGCCACGTGGTCTGGACGGGCAATACCGGCGAGGGGACGGCGCATTACAAAGCCTATGCCCGCACCTGGGATATTGCGGTGCCGGGGAAACCTGTCGTCCATTGTTCCAACGATCCACTTATGGGGGGCGATCCGGGCAAGATGAACCCAGAGGATTTGCTGCTCTCCGCGCTCTCGGCCTGTCATATGCTGTGGTATCTGCATTACGCCTCGGAGGCGGGCATTGTGGTGACACGTTATGAAGATACGCCATTAGGTGTCGGGGAGATTGGCCGCGGCGGTGTGGGGCGCTTTGTTTCGGCAGAGCTGCGCCCGGTGATCCGGGTGGCGCTTGGCACCGATATGGCTGCGGCGGAGGCGATCCATCACCGCATCCACGCGGTTTGTTTCATCGCGCGTTCGGTGAATTTTCCTGTGACCTATGCGCCAAGGTTTGAAACCGCTGCGTGAGCCAAACTCGACATCATCGGTCGCTGGTGGGGCAGGCGCGGGGCTGAGGGGCGGCTAATTTGGCCACAATAATGAGGGTGGCAGCGTGGCAGAGATTGATTTTCTGATCGTGGGGGCAGGCTCTGCCGGTTCGGTACTGGCGGATCGGTTGAGCGCTTGTGGCAAGCATCGGGTGATGGTGCTGGAGGCTGGCGGCTCGGACCGGCGGTTTTTTGTGGCGATGCCGCTGGGCTATGGCAAGCTGTTCTACGACAAAGCCGTGAACTGGGCCTATGAGACGGAGCCGGATGCGGGGTTGGGCGGCAACCGTGACTATTGGCCGCGCGGCAAAATTCTGGGCGGGTCTTCCTCAATTAACGCGATGGTCTGGATCCGGGGGCAGCGCGAGGATTACGAGGAATGGGGCGCTGTGGGTGGCTCCGATTGGGGCTGGGACAGCGTTTTGGCCGCCTATCGCGCGTTGGAGGACAATGAGGCGGGGGCGGACGATTGGCGCGGGCAGGGCGGGCCGTTGTTCATCTCGGCCAATCGCGATGGCCTGCACCCTTTGGTGCGCAATTATCTGGAGGCCTGCGCGGTGGCCGGCCTGCCTGAGACATCGGATTTCAACGGCGCCCGGCAAGAGGGTGCGGGCATCTATCAGATGACCATCAAGCACGGGCGACGCAATTCCACCGCGCGGGCGTTTTTGCGCCCGGCGATGAAGCGGCCCAATCTGGAGGTGCGCACCCATACGCAGGTGACGCGGGTGGTGTTTGAAGGCCGCCGCGCCGTGGGGGTCGAGGTTGTGCGGGGCGGTGTGCGTGAGGTGATCCGCGCACGCGAGGTTATTTTGGCCGGGGGTGCGATCAACTCGCCGCAGTTGTTGCAGCTTTCGGGCATCGGGCCGGGGGCGCATTTGCAGAGCCTCGGGTTGGCGGTGCTGGAGGATAACCCGCATGTGGGCGGCAATCTGAATGATCATCAGGGTTTGAACTATACCTACCGCATGAGGGTGCCGACCTATAATGACGTGCTGCGCCCTTGGTGGGGCAAGCTGCGGGTGGGGATTGAATATCTGCTGACCGGGCGCGGAGTGCTGTCCAAAAGCATCAACCATGCGGGGGGGTTTTTCCGCACCTCGCCTGATCTGACGCGCCCCAATATGCAGCTTTACATGCAGGCGTTTTCGACCCTTGTGCCCAAGGTGGGGGAGCGACCCTTGCTGACGCCGGACCCGTTTTCGGGCTTGTCGATCGGGCTATCAAATTGCCGCCCCACCTCGCGGGGCTGGTTGAAAATCCGCTCTGCCGATCCATTCGCGCCGCCGCAGATCATGGGCAATGCCTATTCGACTGAGCATGATGTGGCGGAGATGTTGGCGGCAGTGAAATTCATCCGCAAGATCGCCGCACAGGCACCGATGGCCGACGTGATTGCCGAGGAGTTGCGGCCGGGGCCGGAGGTGACATCGGACGCGGATCTGATCGCGGATTTCCGGGCGCGGTCTGGCACGGTTTATCACCCCTCCTGCACCTGCCGGATGGGGGATGTGGTGGACAATCACCTGCGGGTGAAGGGGGTCGAGGGCTTGCGGGTTTGTGATGCCAGTGCCTTCCCGAACCTGATCGCGGGCAACACGAATGCGCCTGCTATTTTGATGGGTTGGAAGGGGGCTGAGGTGATTCTGGCCGATCAGAAGCGGTGAGCGCGCGCCGCGTGGACTCGCGCGTACAAGTTCATAAGCCATTGATATAAAGTGAAAGTGCTGTTTTTGTTAACCTGATTTTAATGCGTGCGCGCGCGCATCTGACCTCGATCAAAGTGGCGCTGCGCCGCTTGTGTTACACTTTGTGGACCATACCAAGGAAGGCAAGGCCATGACCGCCAGCTATCGCACCATCCCCGAAACCAAGACTTTTGAACTCACCGTGTCCGGCAAAATCACGCCAGAGGATTTTGACGCATTGTCCGGCCCGCTGGACGCGTTTGTCAAGGAGCATGACAAGATCAAGCTGTTGGAGATCATCGAGGATTTTCAGGGTTTTGATCCGACGATGCTGTGGAAGGGAATCAAATATGACATCCGTATCCTGCCCCATATCACCCATTGCGCGGTGGTGTCGGATATGGGCTGGCTAAGCCCGATCACCAAGGCGGCGGGGGCCTTCATCGGCACCAAGTTGCGCACCTTTGATTTGGCCGAAGTGGAAGCCGCGCGGGCGTGGCTGGCGGAGGGCTAAGCGGACGTCCTAGCCCGCCTCGGCCGCAGCTATATGGTCGAACACATCACGGCGCAGATCGGGCAGGACAGTCAGATCGCGGGCGGAAGGGAAGCTGCTCAAGAACCCCTCGGGCGACGAGAAATCCAGATTTTGCAGACTGGTATAGTCGTATTGCCACCATTCCAACTCGGCAAGGCCCTGCGCAATTTTGGGCGGGAGGCGGTCTTTGATCTTTTTGGCGGGATTGCCACCGACGATGGTGTAGGGGGCCACGTCTTTGGTCACCACTGCTCCGCTGGCCACCACTGCGCCATTGCCAATATTGATCCCTCCTTTGAGCAGCACATTCTGCCCGATCCAAACATCATGGCCGATGGTCACGGGCCTTGGCGCGTCTTCAAAACTAAGCTGGCGGGCGGGACCGGTTATGCCAAGGCGGCTGCGACGCCTTGGTTTATAGGGCAGGGTGCTGCTGGTCACCCAATCTGTCGGATGCGATTGGCCCATGACCGTTACATTCCCCGCAATCGAGCAATAGCGCCCGATCCACGCGGCAAGAAATACAGATTGGCTGTAGCTATATGCCCCAAGCGGCATGAAACCTGCGGGATTGTGCTGGGACAAACGCTCAAAAGTGGCTTTGGCGTTACCGATGGTCTGGCCCGATTTTGGTTTGGGAAAGAAATGGATTTTGAGGCTGGAGAGGACGCCGGATTTGTCGAATGTATAGTTATTGGGTTTCATCGACGGGTCAGACCTTGGGCATTGCGTGGCCAGCCTAGCGAGTGCGGGACGGGTCGGCAAGCGGCATGGGCAGGTTGGGAGGGATTGTGGCGGGCGCCCCGATCGATCAGTTCGCGGCGCGCAGCGATGTAGTCGAGGGGGGCCGCGAGCCTTTTCGTCAGAACCCATTCATCAAGGCCTATTCCCCCCGTGGAAACCGTTTGCTTTCCTCCAGCAGGTTCAGGTCCATGTGGTTGCGCATGTAACGCTCGGAGGCTTTTTGCAGGGGCTGGAAATCCCACGGGTAATAGCCGCCCATGCGCAGGGCCTCATAGACCACCCAGCGGCGGGCCTGGCTTTCCCTGACCTGCGCGTCAAAGGCGTCGAGGTTCCAGCGCGCCTCGGATTTCGCGCGCAGGGTTTGCAATGTGCCAGCATGGGCTGGGTTGGTGGCGAGGTTGCGGCGCTCCTGCGGGTCGGCCTCAATGTCGAAAAGCTGGTCGGGGTCGGCGTTGCAGCGGGTGTATTTCCATTTGCCATAGCGCAGCATCACCAGCGGCGTGATGGAGCCTTCGGCGGCATATTCGATGGCGACGGGTGCGCTGCGTGCGCCTCCCTTGGCCAGCGGCAGCAGGCTTTCCCCATCGGTCCATGGTATCACCTCGGACATATCAACCCCCGCCAGATCGCAGAGCGTTGGCGTGACGTCGATGGTGGAAACCGGCGTGGCTTCCAGCCGGGGTTCCAGCCCCGGTGCGCAGATCATCAAGGGCACACGGGCGGAGCCTTCAAAGAAGTTCATCTTGAACCATAGCCCCCGCTCACCCAGCATATCGCCGTGATCTGAGACGAAAAGGATGATCGCCTCTTGGCGGGTATCTTCCAACACTTGCAAAATTTCACCGATCTTGTCGTCGATGTAGGAGATATTGGCGAAATAGCCTTGGCGGGCGCGGCGGATATGTTCGGGGGTGATATCAAATTTGTCGCTGTCACAGGCGTCGATCAGGCGCTTTGAATGGGGGTCTTGTTCGGCATAGGGGATCGCCTCGGGCGCATCGAGATGGGCGCAATCATTGTACAAATCCCAATATTTGCGGCGCGCGACGTAAGGGTCATGCGGGTGGGTGAAGCTGACGGTCAGACACCACGGGCGGTCGGATCCGCGTGAGAGGTCATAGAGTTTTTGCGTGGCCTGATGGGCGACATCATCATCATACTCGAGTTGGTTGGTGATCTCTGCCACGCCTGCGCCGATGACGGAGCCGAGGTTGTGATACCACCAGTCGATCCGCTCGCCCGGTTTGCGGTAATCGGGCGTCCAGCCGAAATCCGCGGGGTAGATATCAGTGGTCAGGCGGTGTTCAAACCCGTGCATCTGGTCGGGGCCGACAAAGTGCATC
>CALEMZ010000112.1 GCA_937910975.1 uncultured Pseudorhodobacter sp.
CTGACCCTCGCGACCAATCCCGATCAGCGCCGCCAAGGCTTGGCACGCGCCGCATTGCAGACCTGTGAAACACAGTTGCGCGCCCATAACGTGCAAAGCGTGTTTCTTGAGGTCGCCGCCGATAACCTCGCCGCACAGGCGCTTTATAGGGGCTTTGGCTATATTCAAGCGGGTAAGCGCGCGAATTACTACCGCCGCAGCGATGGCGCGGCCGTTACCGCACTGATTCTTCGCAAAGACCTTGCGGCCAGCTGACCCCACGTCACAACTGGCCAGATCTCGCGAACATGCCTTTTCGGTGGGCCAAAACCCAAAAAACAGTTGACCCTTCCCGCCGCGCGTTGCCTTATCTTGCGATGCTGACTTGTTCAGCTCGCTTTTCGCGGGGGCGGCGGGAAACCGGACACGCCCCAAAATCAAAGACCTGGGAGACAAAAATGACCCTCATGACTAAATTTCTTAGCGCTTCGGCTGCTCTGGCCCTGACGGCTGGTGCTGCAATGGCCGATCCTGCCGTTCTGTTCGACCTTGGCGGCAAGTTCGACAAATCCTTCAACGAGAGTGCCTTTAACGGCGCACAGCGTTGGGCCGAAGAGACCGGCGGCTCCTACAACGAAGTCGAGATCCAATCCGACGCACAACGTGAACAGGCAATCCGCCGTTTCGCAGAAGCTGGCAACAACCCTATCGTGATGGCGGGCTTCTCGTGGGCCTCCGCACTTGGCGAAGTTGCTGCAGACTACCCTGACACCAAGTTCCAGATCATCGACATGGTTGTGGACGCGCCAAACGTGCGCTCCATCGTCTTTGCCGAAGAGCAGGGTTCTTATCTGGTCGGCGTCGCCGCTGCGATGGCGTCTGAAACAGGCACTGTCGGCTTTATCGGTGGCATGGACATCCCGCTGATCCGCAACTTTGCATGTGGTTATGTGCAAGGCGTGTTGGCTGCGAACCCCGACGCGACCGTCATCGCCAACATGACAGGCACCACGCCTGCCGCTTGGAATGATCCGGTAAAAGGCTCCGAACTGACACTTGCTCAGATCAGCCAAGACGCTGACGTTGTCTATGCAGCCGCTGGCGGCACAGGTGTTGGCGTTCTGCAAACCGCAGCCGACGAAGGCATCCTGTCAATCGGCGTGGACAGCAACCAGAACTACCTGCACCCAGGTATGGTTCTGACATCCATGCTCAAGCGCGTTGATAACGCGGTTTATGACGCATTGATGGCTGGTGACGCACTTGAGGCTGGCTTTAACGTCATGGACCTTGCCAACGGCGGCGTGGGCTATGCACTCGACGAACACAACGAAGCCTTGATCACGGACGAGATGAAGGCCGCACTTGATGCAGCATCTGCCGG
Organism: uncultured Pseudorhodobacter sp.; assembly: GCA_937910975.1. Lineage (GTDB taxonomy): Bacteria > Pseudomonadota > Alphaproteobacteria > Rhodobacterales > Rhodobacteraceae > Pseudorhodobacter. The sequence continues at coordinate 1,364 of CALEMZ010000112.1, forward strand.
CATCGAATCCGGTGAAATCATGGTTCACAACTACAACACCGACGAGGCCTGCCCCGTCTATGACTTCTAAGTCAAACTAGACCGGCCAAACCAAATGGGGCCGCGCCAGACCATGGCGCGGCCCCACGCATACCTAGCAGCGGAAACTCTCATATGTCCGATATCGCCCCCGCCATCGAACTCAAAGGCATCTCCAAGGCCTTTGGCCCCGTCCAAGCCAACAAGGACATCGCGATCCGCGTGATGCCCGGCACAATCCATGGGATCATCGGCGAAAACGGCGCTGGGAAATCCACGCTCATGTCGATCCTCTATGGGTTCTACAAGGCCGATAAGGGCGAGATTTTCATTAGCGGCAAAAAGACAGTCATCCCCGATAGTCAGGCGGCTATCGCTGCGGGCATCGGCATGGTGTTCCAGCACTTCAAACTGGTCGAAAATTTCACCGTCCTCGAGAACGTGATCCTCGGGGCCGAAGATGGCGCGATGCTGCGCCCTAGTCTGGCCAAAGCCCGCCGCGAGCTTAAGGCGCTGGCCGAGGAATACGGGCTGCACGTTGAACCGGACGCGGTGATCGAAGATATCGGCGTTGGCATGCAACAGCGCGTCGAAATCTTGAAAGCCTTGTATCGTAAGGCCGACATTCTGATTTTGGACGAACCTACCGGCGTCTTGACCCCTGCCGAGGCGGATCAATTGTTCCGCATCCTCGAGCGTCTACGCGAAGAGGGTAAGACGATCATTCTGATCACCCATAAACTGCGCGAGATCATGGAAATCACCGACACCGTCAGCGTTATGCGGCGCGGCGAAATGACCGCAACCGTAAAAACCGCCGGCACCAATCCCGCGAAACTGGCCGAACTGATGGTCGGGCGCAAAGTGCTGCTGCGCGTTGATAAGGCCCCCGCCAAAGTTGGCGATAAGGTCCTTGAAGTGCGCGACCTCAACATCACCGACGACAAAGGCGTACACCGCCTTAAGGGTGTTTCATTTAACGTGCGCGCTGGTGAAATTCTTGGCATCGCCGGGGTGGCCGGTAACGGGCAGTCCGAACTGCTCGAAGTGCTTGGCGGCTACGAAAAAGCCACCGGCGAAATCATGGTAAACGGCCAAAAGATAGACCTTACTGGCAGCAACTCTGACGGCCAAAGTCGGCGTGCTCGCGGTATTGCCCACGTCCCCGAAGACCGCCAGCGCGAAGGTCTGATTATGGACTTTTTCGCGTGGGAAAATATGGTGTTCGGCTATCACCACGATCCGAAATACCAGCGCAACCGCCTGCTGATGGATAATGCCGCGATCAAGGAA
>CALEMZ010000113.1 GCA_937910975.1 uncultured Pseudorhodobacter sp.
GGCGCGTTTGTGGACCGGACGTTCAACACCACCGATGTCTGCCTTGTGATGGATACTGCGCAGATGTCAGCCCGGCACCGGCGGTATTATGAGCGCAAGGAAGGCCAGCCGGGATGAGCAATTGGCGTGATGACAAGATGCCGATGGGGCGGATTGGTGCCTTGGGTTGGCTGCGAGTAGTATTGCGGATTTTACCATTTTTTGTGGTGACTTATGGCGGGTTGTTATTGTTGCTTCTGGTGCGTGCGATTGAGGCCCCGATCTATGGCCAGGCGCGTCCCGTGACACCCTATATCACCCAAGGGGTGTGCCGTGCTGCGCTTGCCATCATTGGGCTGCGGCTGCGGGTGCGGGGCCGCCCAATGCGTGCGCGCGGGGCGGTGGTGGCAAACCATTCGTCATGGCTGGATATTTTCGTGCTCAACGCCTGCGACCGGGTCTATTTCGTGTCCAAGGCCGAGGTAGCGCAATGGCCGGGGATTGGCTGGCTGGCACGGGCGACGGGGACGGTGTTTATCGCGCGCGACCCGAGCAAGGCCAAGTCGCAACAGGAACTGTTTGAGGCGCGGTTGCGGGCTGGGCATCGGCTTTTGTTTTTCCCGGAAGGGACGAGCACAGATAGTTTGCGGGTTCTGCCTTTTAAATCAACGCTCTTTGCGGCGTTCTTTACCCATGGGATGGAGCATGTGATGCATATTCAGCCCGTATCTTTGCATTATGTAGCACCTGCGGGTGCGGATAAGCGGCTGTATGGTTGGTGGGCGGAAATGTATTTCGCACCGCATTTGCTGCATGTGCTGGCGCAGCCCCGGCAGGGCTGGGTTGAGGTGGGGTTTCACGATGAGGTCGCAGTGGATGCCTTTGCCAGCCGCAAGGAATTGGCGGCGCATTGCGAGGCGGTCGTCCGGTCAGGGCACGGGGGGCTTAGCCCCCCGGCCTGAAGGGTTCAACCCAAGGGTGCTAACAGGGCCTTGAGGGCTGCGCTGGGGTTGTCACTGCCCCAGATTTCAGTGCCGATGCCGAAGAAATCGGTGACGGGGCCGAATTTCTCTACCAGTTCCACCGTCAGCGCGCCTTCGGCGACGACCGGCACCTCGATCATTGCCGACCACCATTCGAAAATCTCAAAGTCAACGGAATGGCCATCGCCAAGCGCGCTGGCCCCAATCGGGCCAAAGGAAACGTAGTCGGCCCCGGCCTCGGCAGCGCTCATGCCGTCATGGCGCGTGGTGCCGCAATAGGCCCCGATGATGGCATCAGCCCCCATCTCAATGCGCAGCTTGCGGATATTCTTGCGCGTATCGGTCAGATGCACACCATCAAGGCCCAAACGGTCGGCCAGAAGCACATGATCTTCCACGACAATCGCCACATCACGCGCGTGGGCCACTTCGCGCAACGCATCGGCGGCGCGGGAAAGCTGCTCTTCGTCGCGGGCGGCGAGGGAGAGGCGGAGGCAGGCAATCTCATGGGCGTCAAGCACGGATTTGAGCGCCTCGGAGAAAGGGGCTATCTCAAAGGCCGGGGGGGTGATGAGGTAAATCTGCGGGCGCTCAGCTTCGGCCATTGGGGTAACTCCATATGCGATGAGGCGCTTTAACGCAGATTTGCGGGCTTGGCTACTTGGGAGGCAGCGAATTTACGAAGGAAAGCGCAAGCGAAAGGAAGGCCGCCCGTTTGGCATCGTCTTGCAGCGTGTCCAGATCACATTCGACAAAGCCTTTCATGGGGCGTTTGGTGAAAAGCATCGGACGGCCACCCGGCAGGGCGAGGGCGTGTTCGTAGGCCTCTGGCCCGACGCGGTACATCGCTCCACCTTCCAACGTGCCGCAAAGCATATGGCCGTGCAGCATGAAGCACAGGCCGCCGAACATCTTCTTCTCGGTGGCGGGCGTGGCGCTGAGATCGTCGCGCAAGATTTGCGCTATGCCGTCGTCATAGGGCATTGGCTGTCCTTTACTTGTCATCGGCTGGGGGGCAGCGTATCAGGCCGGGAAATTCCCGCAAGCAGGACGGATAAAATGAGTGACGCAGAGATCCCTGTTGCCGATCAGGTGCCGCCGGTTTTCGTGCTGGTGCGCCCGCAAATGGGCGAAAACATTGGGGCCGCTGCACGGGCGATGTTGAATTTTGGGCTGGAGCGACTGCGGGTGGTGGATCCGCGCGACGGCTGGCCCAGCCCCAAAGCGGTGGCGATGGCATCTGGCGCAGGGCGTTTGCTGGAGACGGCGGGGCCATATGCCGATGTGCAGGCGGCGATTGGCGATTGTGATTATGTGTTTGCCACAACCGCGCGTGGGCGGGAACTGACCAAGCCGGTGTTTACGCCTGAGGCTGCCATGGAAAAGGCGCGGGCTTTGGTTGCCGCAGGCAAGCGCGTGGGCGTGCTGTTTGGCCCGGAGCGTGCGGGGCTAGAAAATGACGATGTGGTGCTGGCCAATGCTATTGTGACGGTGCCGGTGAACCCCGACTTTCCCAGCTTGAACCTTTCACAATGTGTGCTGTTGGTGGGCTATGAGTGGCGGCGCCAGACGGAGGTGGCCGTGGCCGAGGTCATGGAGTTCAACCGCACGGAATTTGCAAGCCGGGTTGAGGTGGAGAAGCTGGGCGATCATTTTGAAGAAAAGCTGGACGCGGCGGGGTTTTTCTATCCGCCCGCGAAAGTGCCGGGAATGAAGCAGAGCTTGCGCAATATGTGGGCGCGGCTGGGATTGACCAAGGCCGAGGTCGCGACATTCCACGGCATGTTGCGCCAGATTGCGCGACAATTGCGCTAAGAGGCTTTGCGATGTGTCAGCCGCGCAGAGGGTCTTGAAGCGGGGAGGGCTGCGGCCTAGTGTGCGCGCCGAAGAGAACGGAGTCGCCCGGATGGCTGGAAAACGCAATATTTTTGAGGATGTGGGCGAGGGTGCAAAGCCAAAACCCGCGCAGGGCGGTATGATCGCGCGCAAGGATGGCGGCGCACGCGGCGCGATCCGGCTGTGGCTGATGCTGCTCTTTGGTCTGGTCATGGTGATGATAGTGATCGGCGGGCTGACGCGGTTGACCGATAGTGGGCTTTCGATCACGGAATGGCGCCCGGTGACTGGCGCTTTGCCGCCGATGAATGAGGCCGCTTGGACGGCTGAGTTCGAGAAGTACCGCATGATTCCAGAATATCAGCTGCAAAACAAGGGCATGAGCCTTGCAGAGTTCAAGTCGATATACTGGTGGGAATGGGGGCATCGGCAATTGGGCCGGGTAATTGGCCTTGTTTGGGCCATTGGCTATTTTGGTTTTCTGGTGGCGCGCAAGATCCCGCAGGGTTGGGCCGGGCGGCTGTTTTGGATTGGGGCCTTGGGTGGGGCGCAAGGCGTGATTGGCTGGTGGATGGTCGCCTCGGGGCTTGGGGGCGGGCGGGTTGATGTTGCCTCGTATCGCCTGGCTACGCATCTGGGGCTTGCCTTTGTGATCCTTGGTTACATCGCGTGGTATGTGTTTTTGCTGGGCCGCAGCGAGGCTGATTTGATGCAGGCGCGGCGCGCGCGGGAGGGGCGATTGTTTGGCCTTTCAACCGGGTTGCTGCATTTTGCATTTTTGCAGATTTTGCTGGGTGCTTTGGTGGCCGGCATTGACGCCGGGCGCGGCTTTCCGACTTGGCCGTATATGAATGGCCAGTTCTTTCCGGCGGACGCGTTTTATGTGCCTGATGGCGCGGGGGGCAGTCTTCCCGTTTGGCATGCGTTTTTTGAGAACCCCGGTCTGGTGCAATTCATTCACCGCATGACGGGCTATGCGCTGTTTGCCTTTGGCATTGTGGTTTGGCTGCGGGGGCGGAAATCATCGCATGCCACAACGCGGCGAGCGTTTGATTGGGTGATGACCATTTTGTTCGGTCAGGTTGTTTTGGGCATTGCTGCGGTGCTGACGGCGGCGCAATTGCATACGGCAATCACGCATCAAATCGGCGCGGTGATCTTGTGGGTGCTGATTTTGCGGGCGAGGCACCTGTCTCAATACCCCCGGCAGGGGTCGATCCGGAAGGGAACGGCATGAATATTCGGGCAAATGCTTTTGATGAGCTGATGGCGTTTCAACGCCGAACCGAGGCGCTGGGGCAGATTTCGGGCCGTTTGGGCTGGGATCAGGAAACGATGATGCCGCGCGCAGCTGCGGGGCAGAGGGCCGAAGAAATGGCCGCGATCGAGGGCGTTTTGCATGCGCGCCGCACCGATGCGCGGCTGGAGGCTTGGCTGGCAGAGGCCGAGGCTACGGTCGTGACTGGCGATGCGGTTGGGCAGGCGCAGTTGCGCCATATCCGCCGGAGCTTTACGCGGGCGTCAAAAATTCCGGCGCGATTGGCCGAGGAATTGGCGCGGGTTACATCTTCAGCGCAGGGCGTCTGGGCCGAGGCACGGGCGAGCAATGATGTGGCGACGTTCTTGCCCGCGCTGCGTGAGGTGATCACCCTACGGCGCGAAGAGGCGGCGTGTCTGGCGCAGGGCGGCGATCTTTATGATGCGCTGATTGAGGATTACGAGCCGGGGGCCACAGCGGCCAGCCTTGGCGCGATGTTTGACGGTATGCGCCCGCGCCTGATCGAACTGCGCGGCGCGGTGCTGGAGGCCGCCTATCAGCCAGAGGCGCTGGAAGGCCGCTTTGGCAGCGATGGCCAGATGAAAATTGCCCGTGAGCTGGCCAGTGCATTTGGTTATGACTGGGATCGGGGGCGGCTGGATTTGGCGGTGCATCCGTTCTCTTCCGGCTCCGGCTCGGACGCGCGGATCACTACGCGGGTGGTGGAAAACGATCCGTTCAACTGCTGGTACTCGACCATCCATGAGGTGGGCCATGCCTGCTATGAGCTAGGCGTTGACGAGGATTATGCGCTGACGCCTCTGGGGCAGGGCGTTTCCATGGGCGTGCATGAAAGCCAGAGCCGGATATATGAAAACCAGTTGGGACGCAGCCGAGCCTTTACCGGCTGGCTTTTGGGGCGGATGCGCACGCAGTTCAGCGATTTCAACGCGCGGGATGCGGATGCGTTCTACGCCACGGTCAACAGGGTGCGAGCAGGTTATATTCGGACCGAGGCCGATGAGGTGCAATACAATCTGCATGTCATGCTGCGCTTTGATCTGGAGCGTGCCCTGATTTCGGGGGATCTGGTGGTGGATGATCTGGAGGCCGCCTGGAATGATCGGTTCCGTGCGGATTTCGGTTTCCCGGTGGACAAGCCCTCAAATGGTGTGTTGCAAGATGTGCATTGGTCGGTGGGACTGTTTGGCTATTTCCCGACCTATTCCTTGGGCAATCTTTATGCGGGCTGTTTGCATCAGGCCTTGGGCAAAGCGGTGCCGGATCTGGATGGGCAAATGGCGCAGGGCGATACCTCGGCGGCCACGGGCTGGCTGCGTGAAAATGTGCAGCGTCATGGCGGGCTTTACACCCCGCGTGAGGTGATCACGCGGGCTTGCGGGTTTGAGCCGCATGAAGGCCCACTGCTGGATTATCTGGAAGAGAAATTCCGCGCGATTTATCGGCTTTGATGGTGGAGCGGCGACCCGGCCTCGGTGTCTGGTTGCTCGCCACCGGGCAGACTTTGGGCTACGCTTGTCTGTTTTACAGCTTTGCCGCGTTGATCCTTTCCATGGAGACAGATCTGGGATGGGACAAGCGCTTGTTTGCGCTTGGCCCGATGCTGGCGATTGGAATTTCGGCCGTATTGGCACCCTTTGTCGGGCGCTTGGTGGATGCGGGCCGGGGGCAGAGCCTGCTGGTGGGCGGCGCGGTTCTGGGCGGGCTTGCGCTGTTTGGCCTGTCGCAGGCACGGGTGCCGGGGCATTATCTTGCGGCTTGGGCCGTGATCGGCATCGCGCAATCGGCCTGCCTTTATGAAGCTGCCTTTGCCTATCTGGTGCGGCGTTATGGTGTGGCAGCACGGGCGCGGATCATCCGGGTGACATTGATTGCGGGCTTTGCCTCGACCCTCGCCTTTCCGGCCGGAGCGGCATTGGCCGAGGCCTTTGGCTGGCGAGTTGCCATTTTGGTGGCGGCGGTGGTGATGCTGTTTGGCGCGGCCCCTTTGCACCTGTTGGGCTGCTGGATCATCCGGGCAGAAACAGTGCTGGAGGTGGATGAAGCCAGTGGCAAGGGGTTCGTGGCGCAAGTTTTGCGGCGGCCGGTGTTTTGGGGGCTGGCCGGGCTGTTCGGCCTTGTGGGGCTGAATCATTGGATACTGATCAGCTTTTTGGTGCCGCTGCTGGTGGCGATGGGGGTCAGCCATGGGTGGGCAGTTCTGGCGGCCTCGGTGGTCGGCCCATGCCAGACCCTTGGGCGTTTTGCCTTGATGCGACTGGAGGCCCGGATTGGCACGGCGCAAGCCATCGGTTGGACGCTTGCCATGTTGCTGGGAGCGTCGGCGCTGCTGGCCATGGCGGGGATTGCGCCGATGGCGATCTTTGGCTTTGCCGCCTTGCAGGGGGCGGCGATGGGGATCATGACGATCTTGCGACCTGCCTTGGTGGCGGAAAGCCTTGGGCGGGTACATTTTGGCGCAATCAGCGGGATGCTTTCGATCTCATCTCTGGGGGCCTCGGCTGTGGCCCCGTTGGTCGCAGCGACTTTGTTTGAGACGGCGGGGCCTGCTGGGATGATTGGCGCAAGCTTTGCCATGGCACTGGGTGCGCTGGGGCTTGCACGTTGGGTGCTACGGGCGGAAAGCGGCCGGGCTGCTTAAGTTTTCCAGTTGGGGTCGCGCTTTTCGATAAAGGCGGTGATGCCCTCGTCGGTGTCGCGCAGCAGCATGTTTGTCACCATCACGGCCCCGGTATGGGCGTAGGCCTCAGCCAGCGAGAGCTGCGCCTGATCATAAAAGGCGCGTTTTCCGATGCGCACGGCGGCACCGAGTTTGCTGGCCACCGTGCGGGCCAAGGCGAGGGTTTCGGCTTCCAGCATTTCTGGTTCTACCACCCGGTTCACAAGCCCGATTTCAGCGGCGCGGCTGGCGGGGATAAATTCGCCAGTCACCAGCATTTCAAAGGCCTGTTTGGCGGAAACGTTGCGCGTCAGCGCCACCATCGGGGTGGAACAAAAAAGGCCAATATTTACCCCGTTCATACCAAAGCGCGTGCTTGCAGCGGCCACAGCCATATCGCAGGTGGCAACAAGCTGGCAGCCTGCGGCGGTGGCAATGCCATGGGCTGATGCGATAACAGGTTGGGGCAGGGTGGTGATGGCCTGCATCACGGCGGCGCAGCGGGCAAAGAGATCGGCGAAATAGGCCGCACCTTGATCAGGGGTCGCGCGGCCGGCCTGCATTTCCTTAAGGTCATGGCCGGCGCAAAACACTTTGCCTGCGCCGCGCAGCACCACGACTTTGGTGGCCGTGTCCTGCGCAAGCCGGGCAAGCTCGTCTGACAGTGCCGCGAGCATCGTATCCGATAGCGCATTGAGGCTGCCGGGGCTGTTAAGCGTAAGCCGTGCGATCCCGCCCTCAAGGTCTTCGCGCACAAGAATGGGGTCGGTCATCTTGTCATGTCTTTCATTTTGCTATGGAGTTGGGTCAAGTATAGCCAAGCGGGCGCTGATGGGAAGGGGTTTCCCTGCAGGGGTGGCGAATATGAAGGGGCGGTATGGTAATTGAGATGGACAAGGCAGCGCTGACGGCGTTTCTGGCGCGGGATTTTGCAGAGGTGGCGGAGGATTTTGCCATCACCCGTGTTGATATGGATGTACTGGAGGTGCGGCTGAATGTGGCGGCGCGGCATTTGCGCCCCGGAGGCACGGTGTCGGGGCCGTCGATGTTCGCGCTGGCGGATGTGGCGATGTATCTGGCCATTCTGGCACGGCTGGGGCCGGTCGCACTGGCGGTGACGACCAATTGCAGCATTGATTTCATGCGCAAGCCTGAAGCGGGTCGCGCGCTTATCGCGCAGGCGCGGGTGCTCAAGCTGGGGCGCGTCCTTGCTGTTGGGGATGTTATAATCCGCTCGGACGGGGTGGAGGCCCCGGTGGCACGGGCGGGGTTGACCTATTCCATCCCCCCGGCAGGTAGATAAAGAAAAAGCCCGGAAATTTCGATCAGATTTTCGGGCTAGCATTTATGTGGGATGGATTAGACTGGCTGTGGGTCAGGCCTTCTTGATCTTGAAAGAGCCTTCGATCTGCGCGCCACTTTCTATTGAGAGCGTGGTGTAGGTGATATCGGCGATCACTTGCGCGGCGGAGCGCAGGGTCAGGGCGGTGCTATCAATCTTTCCGTTCAGCTTGCCGCGAAGGTCCACGGTGTTGGCGGCAATCGTACCTTTGATTTCCCCCTCATGGCTGACCAGCAGAGTATCGGCCTTGATGGACCCGTCAATTTCGCCCATGACTTCGATGCTGCCTTTGGACACGATGTCGCCGGTGATCTTAAGATCCGAGGCGAAAACCGACTTTCCGACGTTGCCGGCGGGGCTGGTTTGGCTGGACATTTAATAATTCCCTATTGGCCCAGCTGCGCGCCGGAAAATCAAGCTTTCACGATAGAGTACGAAGGGGGCGACCGGGTCAAGCCTATGTTGGGGTGTCTGGTCGGTTTTCCGCCAATGCGTTGCTTGTTGGGCCTTCCTCTCCGGCGTGGCCACCAAACGGCCAAAACTCGACAAGCTGGCAAAGTCGACGGGCGCGGGCGATGTGCTGCCGGTCTGGTGGCTTTCCATCTCCGCCTGCAATGAGCGGCGGCCAAGCGTGAGCCAATAACCAAGGTGGCGTGCTTTTTCGCACCCCCTGCGGGGCAGTTTCCGCCAAGCGCGGGACAGTCGTTCGCGGCATTACGCTTGTGGCCGATTATGCGGCGCATATCGAGGGCCGGGTGGATGGCAAGCGCACCGTGATTCTGACCGAATTCGTGAAGAAGAAATAGCAACCACAACGGGTATTTCGCCGGCTGGGCCGGCGGCAGATCATGCCCTGCGCTTTCTTGCCGAAGCCCGGACTTCATCGGCGGAAAGCGGCTGGTTGTGGAAATAATTGATCTGGTTAAATAGTTTTATATCAGTATGTTGCGCGTTGAAGGCGATGTGCCTTTTTTGCAGCCCTGCGGGGCTGATCAATGGAGACTAACTATGAAGACTTTCGTTCTGGCCCTCGGTGCAATTTCGGCTCTGGCAGTGGCTCAGGCAAACGCTCAAACCGTTGTGAATGACACTGACGGCAATGGCGTGTACTCAATGGAAGAGCTGGTTGTAGCTTATCCGGATCTCACCGTAGAAGCGTTCACAGCCGCTGACACCAACGCCGACGGCGCTGTTGATGCAGAAGAGCTGGCAGCAGCGATCGAAGCAGGCCACATCCCAGCTTGATCACAGAGTGATATCAGATCAATAGCGGCCCTCGGGCCAAGCTGATCCGATGGGGTCGCCGCATCAAGCGGCGGCCCTTTTGTCTTTTTGGGGAAAGGGCCACGCGGCGGGCCCCCCAAGGGGGGAGTATTTTTGCAAAACTAAAAGCGGGAACGGCGCGAAAGGTCAGGTCCGCGCCGCCTTCATCATTCCAGCTCGATCAGTAGGTCTTTGGCGTCGATTTGCGTGCCGGGTGCCACGTGAACGGCCTTGACCACCGCCGCGCGGTCGGCGTGCAGGCCTGTCTCCATCTTCATCGCCTCAATGGTCAGCAACAGATCGCCCGCATTTACCTTTTGCCCAACGCTCACGCAGACAGTGGCGATAGCGCCGGGCGTCGGTGCGCCGACATGGCTGGGGTTGCCCTCGACGGCCTTGGGTCTGGCGGCGGTTTTGGCTTTGATTGCGCGGTTGGGTACGCGCACCACACGCGGCTGGCCGTTCAACTCAAAGAACACCTTCACATCGCCGTCATCCGTGGTTTCGGCCACGGCTTGCAGCCGTATTTCCAGCGTTTTGCCGGGGTCGATTTCGGCGGTGATTTCTTCGCCCGGTTCCATCCCATAAAAGAAGGTCCGGGTGGGCAGGGTGCGCACCGGGCCGTAGATGCGGTGGCGGGCGCGGTAATCCATGAAAACCTTGGGATACATGAGGTAGCCGTTAAGATCCTCGGCATCCACGGTTTCCTCATCCGGCTCCTCCGCCCCACTTGCTAGATCGGCAGCCAGTTTGGTGCGCATCGCTTCCATATCCACGGGCGGCAAGTATGCGCCGGGGCGGGTGGTGATGGGGGTTTCGCCTTTCAGTACCTTGGTGATGATGGCTTGTGGCCAGCCGCCATGCGGTTGGCCTAGATTGCCTCTCAGCATATCGACCACGCTATCGGGGAACACCACTTCGACTGACGGGTCTTCAACCTGCGCGCGGTTCAGGCCCTGCGACACCATCATCAGGGCCATATCGCCCACCACTTTGGACGAAGGCGTGACCTTCACGATATCGCCAAACATCTGGTTCACGTCCGAATAGGTTTGCGCCACCTCATGCCAACGTTCCTCCAGCCCCAAGCTGCGCGCCTGCGCCTTAAGGTTGGTGAACTGCCCGCCTGGCATCTCATGCAAGTACACTTCCGAGGCCGGCGCCTGTAGCCCAGACTCAAAAGCCGCGTAATGGCCGCGCACTGTTTCCCAGTAATTGGAAATTTCGCGGATTGCCTTGATGTCCAACCCGGTGTCGCGGTCGGTATGGGCCAGCGCCTCGACAATAGTGCCAAGGGTGGCCTGTGAGGTGTTGCCCGACAGCGCGTCCATCGCACAATCCACCGCATCCACACCCGCCTCTGCCGCCGCCAGAATGGTGGCGCAGGCGATGCCCGCCGTATCATGCGTATGGAAATGGATCGGCAAACCGACCTCTTCCTTCAGCGCCTTGACCAGTACACGGGCGGCAGCGGGCTTCAGCAGGCCCGCCATATCCTTCAGCCCCAGCACATGTGCGCCCGCGGCCTTCAGCTCCTTGCCCATCGAGACATAATACTTCAGGTCATATTTCGCGCGGTCCGGGTTCAGCAAGTCACCGGTATAGCAAATCGTGCCTTCGCAGACCTTGTTTGTCTCCACCACGGCATCCATCGCCACGCGCATGTTTTCCACCCAGTTGAGGCTGTCAAACACCCGGAACACATCCACCCCTGTCTCGGCGGCCTGTTTCACGAAAGCTTGCACCACATTGTCGGGGTAATTGGCATAGCCCACGCCGTTTGAGGCGCGCAACAGCATCTGCGTCATCACATTGGGCATGCCCGCACGAATATCGCGAAGCCGTTGCCACGGGCATTCCTGCAAAAAGCGGTAAGCCACGTCAAAGGTAGCGCCGCCCCAGCATTCGACGCTGAACAGCCCGCCCAGATTGGCTGCATAGGCCGGGGCCACGCGGATCATGTCAATTGACCGCATCCTTGTGGCCAGCAGCGATTGGTGCCCGTCGCGCATCGTGGTGTCGGTGATCAGCAGCTTGCGTTGTGCTTGCATCCAATCGGCCACCGCTTGCGGCCCTTTTTGCTCCAGCAGGTTGCGGGTGCCCATCTGCGGCTCTGCGCGCAGGGCTGGGGGCTTGGGGGTGCGCAGATCGCTCATTGGCACCGGACGGCCTGCGGTTTCGGGATGCCCGTTCACGGTGATGTCCGCGATATAGGTCAGGATTTTTGTCGCCCGATCCCGGCGCTTTTTGAAGTTCATCAGTTCTGGCGTCGTATCGATGAACTTGGTGGTATATGTATTATCCAGGAACGTCGGATGCTTGAGCAGGTTTTCCACAAAGGCGATGTTGGTAGACACGCCCCGAATGCGGAACTCGCGCAGCGCCCGGTCCATCCGCTTGATCGCGGCTTCGGGCGTCTGCGCCCAAGCCGTGACCTTGACCAGCAAACTATCGTAATAGCGCGTGATCACCCCGCCGGCATAGGCCGTGCCGCCATCAAGCCGAATGCCCATGCCGGTGGCAGAGCGGTAGGCCGTGATGCGTCCGTAATCGGGGATGAAGTTGTTTTGTGGGTCTTCTGTTGTTACCCGGCACTGAATCGCATGGCCCGACAGGGTAATATCGGCTTGCGAAGGCGCGCCTGTCGCCTCGGCCAGCGTCTTGCCCTCAGCAATCCTAATTTGTGCCTGCACGATGTCGATGCCGGTGACTTCCTCCGTCACCGTATGCTCCACCTGCACGCGCGGGTTCACCTCGATGAAATAGAATTTCTCATCTTCCATATCCATCAAAAACTCGACCGTGCCAGCACATTCATAGCCAACATGGGCGCAGATCTTGCGGCCCAGAGCGCAAACTTCCTTGCGCTGCGCCTCGGTCAGATAGGGGGCCGGGGCGCGCTCCACCACCTTTTGGTTGCGGCGCTGAACCGAGCAATCGCGCTCATAAAGGTGATAAATCTCGCCATGCTTGTCGCCCAGAATTTGCACTTCGACATGTCGCGCGCGCTGGATCATCTTTTCCAGATAGCCCTCGCCATTGCCAAATGCGGCTTCTGCCTCGCGGCGGCCTTCGCGCACCTTGTCGGCCAGCTCCGCCTCCGAGTTGATCGGGCGCATCCCACGACCCCCGCCACCCCAAGAGGCTTTGAGCATCAACGGATAGCCAACTTCCGCCGCTTGCTTGGCAACCAGTGCCATATCATCGCCCAGCACCTCTGTTGCCGGGATCACCGGAACGCCTGCCGCAATCGCCACCTGCCGCGCACTGGCTTTGTCTCCAAGTGCGCGCATCGTGGCGGCCTTCGGTCCGATAAAGGTAATCCCTGCGGCATCGCAGGCTTCCACAAAATCCGGGTTTTCCGATAGCAGGCCATAGCCGGGATGGATCGCATCCGCACCCGACATCTTGGCCACGCGGATAATCTCGGGGATGCTCAGATAGGCTCCCACGGGCGACAGGCCTTCGCCAATCCGGTAGGCCTCATCCGCTTTGAAGCGGTGTAGGCCCAGCTTGTCTTCCTCGGCGTAAACCGCCACGGTTTTCTTGCCCATCTCATTGGCGGCGCGCATCACGCGGATGGCAATCTCACCTCGGTTGGCAATCAGAATCTTGCGAAATTCGGCCATGTCGGTCCCCCCAAACTGTAAATCTTGGGCGCACTCTAGGCATGCTGCGCTGCAGCGCAATCCCCAGAGCGACAGAATCGTGAAACATTTGTGTAAGAATTCGTGCCAGAATGCCGCAGGCGCTATAAATAGGTGCCATTCCCTGCATACAAGGCCCTCGCGCTTGCGCCCGCATGCGGGCGCGGTTCCACGATGGCCGCCCCCCTCATATTGTGCGAACAATCGCAGAACACCGCTTTCCCTTGGTAAATTTCCGCGCTAACTTGGGGCCATGAACGGTTTTGACGAAAATGACGCCTTTGAGGCCGCCGCCCGCCCAATCCCGCTGTCGCAGCAGGCCATGGCGGCGCGCCCCTCACCCTACCTTGATGATCTGAACCCCGCCCAACGCGCCGGCGTAGAGGCGTTGGATGGCCCGGTCTTGATGCTGGCGGGTGCAGGCACTGGCAAGACCAAGGCACTGACCGCCCGCATCGTGCATCTGCTCAACACCGCCCGCGCCCGCCCGAATGAAATCCTCGCCGTTACCTTCACTAACAAAGCCGCGCGTGAGATGCGAAACCGCGTGGCCCGCCTGATGGGCGGCTCGGACGCCGGGCTGGCTTGGATGGGCACGTTCCACTCCATCTCCGTCAAAATCCTGCGCCGCCATGCCGAACTGGTGGGCCTCAAATCCAATTTCACCATTCTCGATACCGATGACCAGCTGCGCCTTCTCAAGCAACTCATCGCCGCCAGCAATATTGACGAAAAACGCTGGCCCGCGCGGGTGCTTGCCGGGGTGATCGACAGTTGGAAAAACCGCGCATGGACCCCATCAAATGTGCCTTCCTCCGAGGCATCGGCCTATGACAACCGCGGAACGGAGCTGTATCAGCAGTATCAAGACCGCCTGAAAACTCTCAACGCCACCGATTTTGGCGACCTTTTGTTGCACACGGTCACCCTGTTTCAGGCCCATCCCGACATTTTGGCGCAGTATCAGCGCTGGTTCAAATATATCCTTGTTGATGAATACCAAGATACCAACGTCGCCCAATATCTCTGGCTGCGGCTTCTGGCGCAGGCGCATAAAAACATCTGTTGCGTCGGCGATGATGATCAGTCGATCTATGGCTGGCGCGGGGCCGAAGTCGGCAATATCCTGCGGTTTGAAAAGGATTTCCCCGGCGCGCATGTGGTGCGGCTGGAGCAAAATTACCGCTCCACCCCGCATATCCTCGCTGCCGCCTCGGCCGTGATCGCGGGCAATGCCGGGCGCTTGGGCAAAACGCTGTGGACCGAGCGGGAGGGCGGCGAAAAGGTCCGTCTCATCGGCCATTGGGATGGCGAGGAAGAGGCCCGCTGGATTGGGGATGAGCTGGAATCTCTGCAACGCGGCACCCGCGCGCTGGATGCCCATAGCCTTGATGATATGGCCATTCTCGTGCGCACCTCCCACCAGATGCGCGCCTTTGAAGACCGTTTCCTGACCATCGGTTTGCCCTACCGCGTCATCGGTGGCCCACGTTTTTATGAGCGCTTGGAAATTCGCGATGCGATGGCCTATTTCCGCCTCGCCGTTTCCCCCGATGATGATCTGGCCTTTGAACGTGTGGTCAACACCCCCAAACGCGGGCTTGGCGACAAGGCGCAGCAAAGCATCCAGCGTGTGGCCCGCGCGGGCGGCATGTCGCTGCTCAATGGCGCGCGCGCGTTGCTGGCTGAGGACGGTATCGGTGGCAAAGGTGCAGGGCAGTTGCGCGCCTTTACCGATGGCATGGCCCGCTGGCACCACGCCACGCTTGTGCCCAATTACAACCATATCGAACTGGCTGAGGTTATTTTGGAGGAATCCGGCTACACCGCGATGTGGCAAAACGACAAAACGCCCGAAGCGCCGGGGCGGTTGGAAAACCTCAAGGAACTGGTCAAGGCGCTGGAGCAGTTCGAGAACCTGCAAGGGTTCTTGGAGCACGTGTCCCTCATCATGGAAAATGAAACCGAGGAGCAGGGCGCAAAGGTCAGCATCATGACGCTGCACGCGGCCAAGGGCCTTGAATTTCCCATCGTGTTTATGCCCGGTTGGGAAGACGGCCTGTTTCCCAGCCAGCGCAGCATGGATGAAAGCGGCCAAAAGGGGCTGGAGGAGGAGCGACGTCTGGCCTATGTCGGCATCACGCGGGCCGAGGTGCTGTGCTCCATCTCCTTTGCCGCCAACCGCCGGGTTTATGGCCAATGGCAAAGCCAGCTTCCCAGCCGCTTCATTGATGAACTGCCGGTGGCCCATGTTGATATTCTCACGATGCCCGGCCTTCACGGTGGCGGCTATGGGGCCGCAGCCCCGGCCCCCCGGATTGAGGAACGCGCGGCCAAGGCCGATGTCTATAACTCCCCCGGCTGGCGGCGGATGCAAGAGCGTGCGGCAATGCGCCCGACCGCCCAATCACCAGAGGCCAAAAGCGCGGTGATAGACCTTACGGCCGTTTCCTCTTTCACGCTGCACGATCGGGTATTCCACCAAAAATTCGGCTATGGCACGATTGAGGGGATAGACGGCGACAAGCTGGACGTGGCCTTTGACAAGGCCGGTTCCAAAAAGATCGTCGCGCGCTTTGTTATGGCCGCCGATCAGGCGCATGATTTGCCGTTCTAGGGCACAGGCTGTTCTTGTTGGAATGGTCGTCGTGGCATCATGCGCGAAGGCAAAGAGCCGATGGTTTGCCTGAATAGTAACTGAGAATGCTCTTAATTTGGCTTTGCGCTCTGCGCGAGACAGCCCGCTTTGGGCGGTAAACCCGCAGCCCGCATTCTTGCCATGGTATCGGCCAAGCCTATACCGCAAGAACTTGTAAAAACAAAGAAATTCACATCAAGCCGTTGCTTGTGCGCGGGTCGATAATACGTGCTTGGGGGTATCATAAATTCGGGTTCTGGCCCCGAAACGGAAAGCGGCGGCGCTTACGAGGGAGGGAAGCGCCGCCGTTCCATGTCATTCAGCCCGGGAGGAGGAGAGGGCCAAGTGATCTAGCGTGAAGGCGTGGTGCCTTCGAATGTCTGCAACGGCCCCAAGGGAGGAGGAGTGAGGCCGCTGCGTCTTTCGTCCGACCCCGGGAGGAGGTGAGGTCGGGCGTTTGGTCGGGGCGTGATTACGAGAACCACATCCCCTGAAACTTTTCGCAGCGGTCCCCGGGAGGAGGATAGGGACCGCTGCGTCTTTCGTCCGACCCCGGGAGGAGGTGGGGTCGGGCGTCTGGTCGGGGCGTGATTACGAAAACCACATCCCCTGAAACTTTTGCGGTGCCGCCCGGGAGGAGGATAGGAGGCACCGCTGGTTCCCTTTCGGCTCAGGGAGGATGAGCCGTCCGGCAAATCTGGAAAACGGATGTTTTCCGAAAAAAAGTACGGCGACACGGGGGAGGAAGAAGCGTGTCGCCGCGATTGCATCAAGTCCAAGGAGGAGGAAAGGACCGATACGAGTTAGATGTTACTTGCCGTACGCCGCTTCAAGGGCGATGCGGGTAATCATTGACCGCGAGATGCCTAAATCGGTCAAATCGCGCGTCGAAAGTGCGCGCAGCTCCGAAACAGTCTGATTATAGACCCGACGACGGCGCATTGCTTCTTTTATGGATTTCATCACGGCGGCAGCGCGGTCCATCAGGCCCAGTGATGCTGCGGTGGAGGTGTTCATATATGCCATGGTCGGCCTTATCTTTCTATTCTTGCAAGCGCCTCTTGTTGCGCTGTTGTGAGTAACATGGGGTAGTTGCTGCACCTGCACAATCTACAATGCTGCAATGCAGCTATGCGCCGTCGGCATAGCGAAGCTGCCTGATTTACCTAAGGGAAACATGTGCTTCGCCTTATTTTTAACCGTTTGATCAACGCGCCTTGCACTTTGCCCATAAAGCGACAAGCTATGCGCAGTGAATGAGCGGAGTGGAAAGATGGCGTTGACCAAAGATAGCGTGATGGCAGTTCTTGGCGGTGTTGCCCTGCCGGACGGCGGCACATTAGTGTCGCGCGATTTGATTCGCGCGCTGGTGGTGGAGGGCGGCAATATCCGCTTTGTGATTGAGGCTGCCACCCCCGATGAGGCCCGCGCCCTTGCCCCCGTGCAAGCCCAGGTCGAGGCCGCCTTGCGCGCGCTGCCCGGTGTCACGGTGGTGCAGGTGGTGATGACCGCGCACGGACCTGCCACAAAGCCAGCCAGCCCACCGCCCAGCCTGAAAATTGGTCAGCACCCCACGCCGCAGCAGGGCGGTCCCGCCCCGATCAACGGCATCGACCGTATCATTGCCATCGGCTCTGGCAAGGGCGGGGTGGGCAAATCCACCGTGTCGTCAAACCTCGCGGTGGCGCTTGCGCGGCAGGGCAGGCGGGTCGGCCTGCTCGATGCTGATATCTATGGCCCTTCGCAGCCGCGCATGATGGGCGTCTCCAAGCGCCCCGCCTCGCCGGATGGTAAAACCATCATCCCGTTGCAGGCGCATGGCGTCACCGTCATGTCCATCGGGTTGATGCTTAATGAGGGCGACGCCGTGGCCTGGCGCGGCCCGATGATCATGGGCGCGCTGCAACAGCTTTTGACGCAAGTGGAATGGGGCCAGCTTGATATCCTCATCATTGATCTGCCGCCGGGGACGGGCGATATCCAGCTTACCCTGTGCCAGCGTACGCAATTGACCGGGGCGATTGTGGTGTCTACCCCGCAAGATGTGGCGATGCTTGATGCCCGTCGCGCGCTCGATATGTTCGCCAAGCTCAAAACCCCGGTTCTGGGGCTGATCGAGAACATGTCCACCTATCACTGCCCCCAATGCGGGCATGAGGCGCATCTCTTTGGTCATGGTGGTGTCGCGGCAGAGGCGGCCAAGCTCGGCCTGCCCTTTCTGGGCGAATTGCCGCTGGAGTTGGAAACCCGCATCGCGGGCGATGCAGGCACGCCGATTGCGCTAGGCGATGGTCCGGCGGCTGAGGCCTATGCCAGGCTTGCTGCGCGTCTGGTCGCGGGCGGCATGGCCTGATCAGGCTTTCACCACCCCAGACCCGCGCCAGCTTTCTCCGGCGCGGGTTTTTTCATGGGCCGCGATGGGAATGGTGGCAGATA
>CALEMZ010000114.1 GCA_937910975.1 uncultured Pseudorhodobacter sp.
AGCGCTTGGCTATATGGCGGGCAACTTCCTGTCAGGGCGCTATTCGGTGCGCTTTGGGGTGAACAAGATGATCCTTGCGGGTGCTGTCATGTCCACCGCCGGAATGTTGCTGCTATCGATGCTGGCGCTTTTTGGGCTGGTGGGGCCGCTTTTGTTCTTCGGGCTGATGATCAGTGTGGGGCTTGGCAATGGCATGCTAATGCCCAATGCCAATGCCGGGATGCTTTCGGTTCGCCCCAGTCTGGCCGGGTCTGCGGCGGGCTTGGGCGGGGCTTTCATGATCGGTGGCGGGGCAGCACTTTCCGCGCTTTCAGGCTTTATCCTTGGCCCCGAAACCGGTCCCCTGCCACTGATCTTGCTCATGACAGCCACCTCTGCGGCCTCCATTCTGTGCATCCTTTGGGTGCGGCACCGCGAACGCAACCTCTGACGCTTGACGAAGCAACTTTGCAAAGCCATTCTGCGCTTTGCAAACTTTGGGGGCGCAGATGGCCACACAAAAGCTTTATGCCGGGGTCAAACTGCGCGAATTGCGCGGGCGCTTGCGGCTGACGCAAAAGGCCTTTGCGCAAAAGCTCGACGTTTCGCTGCCCTATCTCAACCAGATGGAAAACAACAACCGGCCGATCTCGGCAGGCGTGGTGCTGGCCTTGGCGCAGGAATTCGGGCTTGATGTCACCGAGCTTACCAGCGGCGACAGCGAACGCATCGTCACTGATATGCGCGAGGCGCTGGCCGACCCGGTCTTTACCGCGCCCCCGCCACTGGCCGATCTGCGTCTTGCCGCCTCCAATGCGCCGGCCCTCGCCCGCGCATTCCTGGACCTGCACCGCGCCTACCGACAAACCCATGAGCGTCTTGCCTCGCTGGATGAGGCACTGGGCCGCAGCGAGACATCCCTCGCCCCCTCCCCGTGGGAGGAGGTTCGCGACTTCTTTCACTATTGCGACAATTACATTGATGCGATAGATCGCGCTGCCGAACGTTATGCCACCGTCAATGGCATTGGTATTTCGATAGAAACCACCGCAATAGCAACCCTCGACGCCCTCGGCATTGATTTGCACATTTCGAACAATTCTGAGATTCGCCGATTTGATGCGGTGGCAAAGCGGTTGGCCCTCTCGGGCCGCGCTTCCGGCCCCACGCGACGCTTCCAACTGCTGCATCAGGTGGCCCTGCTCACCCAAAATAACCTGCTTGAGGCCACGCTGGACCTCGCACAATTCCACAGTGCCGAGGCACGCGGCATCGCCAAGATCGGGCTGGCCAATTACTTCGCCGGGGCCGCTCTCATGCCTTATACTGCGTTTCTGGAGGCGGCTGCCCGCGAGCGCCATGATCTGGAACGGCTGGCCGACCTGTTCGATTGCTCCATTGAACAGGTGGCACACCGGCTTTCCACATTGCAACGCCCCGGCGCCAAGGGCGTGCCATTTTTCTTTGTGCGGGTTGATCAGGCTGGCACGGTGACGAAACGCCACTCAGCCACCCGTTTCCAATTCGCGCGGTTTGGAGGCGCCTGCCCCTTATGGAACGTCCATCAAGCTTTTGAGATGCCAGGACGATTCCTGCGCCAACTGGCGGAAACGCCGGATGGGGTGCGCTATGTCTGCCTTGCGCGTGACGTGTCAAAGTCCGGCGGGGCCTTTGGGGCACCCGTCCGCCGCTATGCGATTTGCCTAGGCTGTGAGATTGGCCACGCCGACAAGCTGGTCTATGCCGACGGGCTGGACCTGCGTGGCCGGTTTGAACCCATCGGCATTTCCTGCCGGATCTGCGAGCGGCCCGATTGCCATCAGCGTTCGGTCCCGCCGCTCGAAAAACGCCTGACGGTCAATCCCGACAGGCGCGGGGTCCTGCCCTATGGCATCGCCCCGGACACCAGCACTTAGAGCGTTTGCATTTAGGTTGAATCAGATGAAATGCAAAACGCTTAGGCCGCCGAAAGCAGCGCCCAAATTTCATCCTTCAGCCGAGCCCTTGTGCGCCGCATCTCCGTTTCATTGGCGGTATCGGTTGGCTCCAGCAAAGTTTCCGCCCGATGCACGGCGCGGTTAACCTCATGATACTCATCAAAAAGCCTGACGAAATGCGCATTCTCCAGCTTCAGCTTATGCATCTTTTCCACTTCCGCCGGGAATTCTTCGGCCAGTTCGTGGGGGGTATGCGACATGGGATGCTCCTTGATTTTCTCGCGATGAACCAAGCCTATACCCGGCATCGGTGCAGCACTTTGACAAGGATCAAACGCGCAGGGGTAATTCAGGATTTCAGCGTTTTGCCGCGCGAAACCCAGCGGCGCGCGCATCGGCTTCGGAGCAGAAGAACGCCTCGCCTTTGGCATTGGAAATCTGCGTTTCCGCGTAATGTCTTTGCCCCGGCATATGATAAATCTGTGCACCCTTAGCGGAAATATTGCCCTTGATGGCGCAGCCCTGCGGTTGCGGCGTGCCACGCTTGGCAATCTTGCGAAACACCTCCGGCGCGATCATCGCGCCAGACCAAAGCCCCCGCGCTTCGGCTTTTGCAGCACGTTCTTGGGCGAGATAATCGGTGGAATAGCGGATAAAGGCCATGGCCGCACCGGCCTGCACCATCATAGCCGAGACATCGCGCCCCGCCACCGTACAGCGCGCCACTGTGCGGCCATAACGGTCTTGCTCCACGGCTTCGCAGCGCAGCACGCCTTGGGCCACAATCTGCGCCAGCTTTTCCGCCGCCCATTGCCCGCAAGCCCAGTTGCGCCCCGATACATCACAGCGCTGGTGCAGTTCCGGCGCGTCGATACCGTAAAGCCGGATACGCTCTTGCCCGATGCGCAGGCTATCGCCATCCGTCACCTGCGCCTGGCCCAAAAGCGTCAACGAGGATGCCGGC
>CALEMZ010000115.1 GCA_937910975.1 uncultured Pseudorhodobacter sp.
ATCGGGCCACTATCCGTCCCCGTTTCATCCATGCTTTCCGAGACCGACAACATCTTACGGTCGCCAATCTTCACCACGACCACAGCCTCGGACAGGCTGACCATCTGGTCACGCTTATTCTTGCGGCGCTCCACCGTCACGCGGTAGCGCTTGACCTCGAAAAACACCGGGCACAGGCCAAGGGTACGGCGGGCGAGCAGCTCAAAACTGGCCTGCGCGCTGTCATAGGCATAGCCCTGATCCTCGCGCAGCTTGATCTCCTCCAAAATCGCGGCAAGGCGCGGGTCGCGGGCATCCACCTCAATTCCTGCCGCTGCCAGTCGCGCGCGCAGGTTTGATTGCCCGGCCTGATTTGACATCGGAATGATGCGGGCGTTGCCCACGATACCCGGGGCCACATGCTCATAGGTCGTGGGATCTTTGAGAATGGCTGAGGCATGCAGCCCCGCCTTATGCGCAAAGGCCGAGGCCCCCACATAGGCCGCACTACGCGCCGGCACGCGGTTGAGAATGTCATCGAGCATCCGACTGGTGCGCAACAATCCAGCCAAGGCCTCGGGCGTCACCCGCGTCACAAATTGGCTGGCGTAGGGTTTCTTAAGCAAAAGCGTCGGAATCAGGCTAACCAGATTGGCATTGCCACAGCGTTCGCCCAAACCATTGAGCGTGCCCTGAATTTGCCGCGCACCCGCATCCACAGCGGCCAAGGAGCAGGCCACGGCATTGCCGGTATCATCATGGCAATGGATACCGAGATGGTCGCCCGGAATACCCGCCGCGATCACTTCGCCCGTGATCCGCCCCACCTCGGCGGGCAAAGTGCCGCCATTGGTATCGCATAGCACGATCCAGCGCGCACCGGCGTCATAGGCCGCCCGCAGGCAAGACAGCGCATAATCCGGATTGGCGCGGTAGCCGTCAAAGAAATGCTCGGCATCAAACAACGCCTCGCGGCCCTTGGCGATGACATGTTTGAACGAGGCGGCGATGGCCTCGCGGTTTTCCTCCAGCGTTACACCAAGCGCTGTGGTGACGTGAAACTCATGCGTCTTGCCGACAAGGCAAACGGCTGGCGTGTTAGCATCCAGAACCGCCGCCAACACATCGTCATTTTCCGCCGAACGCCCCACGCGTTTGGTCATTCCAAAAGCTGTCATGGTGGCGCGGGTCTGCGGCGCATCCGCGAAAAACTCGCTATCGGTCGGGTTTGCCCCCGGCCAACCACCCTCAATATGATCGACGCCCAAAGCATCCAGCGCGCGGGCAATCTGCACCTTTTCAGCGGTGGAAAACTGCACCCCCTGGGTTTGCTGGCCATCGCGGAGCGTGGTGTCAAAAAGGTAGAGGCGGGTTTTCATAAAACACCCTGAAGTTTTGACGCATCGAATTCACGTGACACTTCAAACTGTGTTCCACGATGTTTCTGATCGTGGATAATGACACCTGCAGCTATCAGCGCATCTCTCAGTCGATCTGCTTCGGGCCAATTCTTGTTGCGTTTCTCTATATCTCGTTGCCTGATAATGAGGGCAATGAGGTTTTCACCATCTTTTGGAGTATGGGCCACGGGCACTCCCCACCAACTTTCAATGGACTCTAGATCAAAGCCAAGGAAGAGCAGGGATGCCTTCAGTTCACCAGCCTGACCATTGCCCACCAATCGGTGCAGCTCGGTAATCGCTTGGGACGTATTAAGGTCATTCGCGATCGCTTCTATTACTTTAGGATCGACCGTTGTCGCTTCAACATGGAAGACTAGAGACTTGAAGTCTGACAATGTCGCCTCGGCCTGCGCCACCTTCTCCGCCGTCCAATCCATCGTCTTGCGGTAATGGGTCTGCAAGAACACAAACCTTATCACCTCACCCGGTATCCCTTGGTCCAGCAGGTCGCGCACGGTAAAGAAATTGCCCAGAGACTTGGACATTTTCTTGCCCTCGACCTGCAACATCTCATTGTGCAGCCAGACGCTTGCAAAACCTTCAGCGGGGTTGGCGCAGCAGCTTTGGGCCAGCTCATTTTCATGATGCGGGAATTGCAGATCGGTGCCGCCGCCGTGGATGTCAAAGCTGGGGCCAAGCAGCGCCTCACTCATCGCCGAACATTCGATATGCCAGCCCGGGCGGCCGCGGCCCCAGGGGCTATCCCATCCCGGTGTTTCTGCATCCGATGGCTTCCACAGCACAAAATCCATCGGGTCGCGTTTATACGGGGCCACTTCAACCCGCGCGCCCGCGATCATGTCATCGACAGAACGGCCCGAAAGCTGGCCATAAGCGGGGAAAGAGCGGACATCAAACAGCACATGGCCCTCAGCCGCATAGGCATGGCCTTTTGCGATCAGATCCTCGGTCATCGTAATCATCTCAGCGATATATTCGGTCGCGCGCGGCTCATGATCGGGGCGCAGGTTTCCAAGCGCGTCCATATCGGCGTGATACCAGCCGATCGTCTCATCGGTGATATCCCGGATGGAGCGGCCCGTGGCCGCAGCGCGCGCGTTAATCTTGTCATCGACATCGGTAAAATTGCGTACATAGGTTACATGATCCGCACCATATTCATGCCGCAGCAGCCGGTAGAGCACGTCAAACATGATCACATTGCGTGCATTGCCTATATGGGCGCGGTCATAGACCGTGGGGCCACAAAGGTAGATGCGCACATTGTTTTCGTCCAAAGGGATGAAAGCCTCTTTCACCCGGCTTTTCGAATTGTGCAATTTGATCGTGGTCATCGAATATCTCTTATGCTGCGGCAAATGCGGCGTCACCAAACGCAAATCCTCACGCGGGGCATATCAACTTCGTCTTTGATTGGAAACGAAAAGAAGGGCAACCCGCGTGACGATTGGTCAGCAGGTAATGCAGCAAATGCAAATGAGGCCCATGGTTTTCATGCGGATTGCATAGCATGCCGCCCATGGCGCGCCAAGCCTCTTGTCTCAATCCTCCCATGGGGGCATCTTTGGCGGCATGGCCCGCGCGTCAAAACCCAAGGTGGCACCCTGCCCTGCGCGACTTGAAAAATGGAGGTTATGATGTTGCGATTGCTTGCGCTCTTGGTCTGGTTTCCCTTGGCGGCCTTTGCGCAGAGCTACCCGGAGCCGCTTTCCGATACCGTCAATGATTACGCTGATCTGTTGCCACCCGAGGCAGAGGCGCGGGTGGTGGCCACCTTGCAAGCCGCACGGGAGGAGACGGGGGTGCATATCGTGCTGGCCACGATCATCTCGCAAGGCGATTACGGCGGCGATGCACGTTTTGCTGATTTCGCAACCGGATGGCTCAATGCCTGGGGCATTGGCGATGCCAGCTGGAATGATGGCGTTTTGATATTGGTGGCAAGGGATGACCGCGAGATGCGGATCGTTTTGGGGGGCGGTTTTGACGTTATTTGGGACGGCCGTGCGCAGCGGGTGATTGATACCGCCATGCTGCCCGCGTTCCGCGATGATGAGACTATGCGCGCGGCTTGGAGGATGGGGTGCAATCGGCCATTGAGCGACTTGCGCGGCCCTATGCTGCCAAAGAGGCGGTGACCGAAACCAGCGGGTTTCCCGAGGAACCCTGGCAGCCAGAAATATTCGTCTTTGTGGCCTTCATCAGCTTCGGCGCGTTCATGGCCTGGGTGATATTCAGGCAGTGGATCGGTGATTTTGTGCTGCGGTTCCGGCGCTGCCCAAACTGCGGCGCGCGGGCGTTGCGGAGGGAGCGCGAGATATCGGTGCAGCCCGGTGAGGAAACGCCGGGCGAGGCGGTTGACCACCGCCGCTGTGCCAATTGCGGCGATGACCGGCCGACGCGGCGCGTCCTTCCCTCCAAAGCTGCGCAACGCGCGCGCGCAAAGAGCAGCAATAGCAGCGGCTTTGGTGGCGGCAGATCTTCTGGCGGTGGGGCCTCGGGCAAGTGGTGACATCTGCGCGGGGCCTCGACAGAATCGCGCCCTCGCTGTAACTGAACAAATGTTCAATTGATTGGGGGCACGCGATGCAGATAGAGAACGCGGCGGCGGTGATTACGGGCGGTGCCTCGGGCCTTGGGGCGGCGGTGGCGCGCGTATTTCGGGCCAAAGGGGCGCAGGTGGTGCTGTTTGACCGGGATGCAGGCCGCGGTGAGGCGCTGGCAATTGAAATTGGTGCCGTGTTTTGTGCCGTTGATGTGACGGATGCGGCATCGGTTGCGGCGGGGATCGCTGTGGCGAAGGCCGCGATGGGGCGCATTTCGGTGCTGGTCAATTGCGCCGGGATTGCCACAGGTGCGCGCGTGGTTGGGCGCGATGGGCCGCATGATCTGGCCTTGTTTCAACGCACCATTGATATCAACCTTGTGGGTAGTTTCAATTGCTTGCGGCTGGTGGCCGCCGAGATGGCGGGCAATGCGCCCGAAGATGGCGAGCGCGGCGTGGTGATCAATACCGCCTCGGTCGCAGCTTTTGACGGGCAAAAGGGGCAAGCGGCCTATGCGGCCTCCAAGGGCGGCATCGTGGGGATGGTTTTGCCTGCCGCGCGGGATCTGGCGGCCTTGGGCGTGCGGGTTTGTGCCATCGCACCGGGGGTGTTTTTAACGCCGATGCTGGAAGCGCTGGGCGCGGAAATACAGGACTCGCTTGCGACGGATGTGTGTTTTCCCAAACGTTTGGGGCGGCCAGAGGAATTTGCAGCCCTGGCGGGGTTTATTGTCGAATGCGGGTACTTGAACGGTGAGGTGATCCGGCTGGACGGAGCGTTGCGGATGCGCTGACGGGGCGTTTATGGCCGCGCGCCGGGGGTTTCACACCCCCGGACCCCCGTGGGATATTTTTACCGAAAAGAAAGCGGGGATTTGGGGGCGGTTTACCGGCCCGTTGTTACCCTTTAGCGCCCGGCTTTTTCTTCTAAATCCATCCACTCCGCTTCCAGGGCTGCCAATTGGGTTTGGCGTTCGGCCATCATCTCGGACGCTTTACGGAATTTCACCGGCTCTTTAATGAAAATATCCTCCGCCTCCAGAAGGTCGCCCAGTTTGCTGATCTCGGCCTCAAGTTTGGCGATAAGATCGGGCAGGTCTTCGAGGCGTTTGCGATCGGTGAAGCTGAGGGTGTCGACGCGTTTGGCCTCGGGCTTTGAGGCGGAGGCGCCAGAGGTTTTGGCTTTGAAGGTGGCTTCGGGCGCCCAAGCGGTGTCGCGCTGGGTCATGTAATCGGTCCAACCACCGGGGAAGACGCCGATACGCCCCTGCCCTTCCATTGCCACGGTTGAGGTGGCGACGCGGTCGATGAAATCGCGGTCGTGGCTGACCAGCAGCACGGTGCCATCATAATCGCCAAGGATGTCTTGCAGCAGGTCCAGCGTTTCGACGTCAAGATCGTTTGTCGGTTCATCGAGGATCAGAAGGTTGGAAGGTTTTGCCATAATCCGTGCCAGCAAAAGCCGTGCTTTTTCACCGCCTGAAAGCGAACGGACGGGAGCGCGGGCCTGCGCCTCGTTGAACAAAAAATCCTTGAGGTAGCCCACAACATGCTTGGGAATACCGCGCACCATTATCTGGTCGGAGCTGCCGGAAACCGCCATGCTGGGATCATTTGTCAGGTTGTCCCATAGGCTTGCGTTGGGATCAAGCTGGGCGCGGGTTTGGTCGAACACGGCGATATCGAGGTTGGTGCCAAGCGTGATGGTGCCGCTGTCGGGGGCCAACTCACCCGTCAGCATCTTGAGCAGGGTGGTTTTGCCGATGCCATTGGGGCCGACAAAGGCGATGCGGTCGCCGCGCAGCACGCGCAAATCTAGGTTGTTGACGATGATCGTGTCACCAAAGGCTTTGGAGATGCCTTTGGCCTCGACGACGCGCTTGCCCGATGTCGTGCCGCTTTCCAGCGCCATTGCGGCGGTGCCCTGACGGCGGATCTGGCCTGCGCGTTCGGCGCGGAGTTCCGCCAGCGCGCGTACGCGGCCCTGATTGCGTTTGCGCCGCGCCGATATGCCTTCAACTGCCCAACGCCCCTCGGCCTTGATCTTGCGGTCAAGCTTGTGGCGCTGATCGTCTTCTTCGGCCCAGACGGTTTCGCGCCATTCCTCAAACCCGTCAAAGCCGTTTTCGCGGCGACGAACCTGACCACGATCAATCCAGAGCGTAGCGCGGGTAAGCGCGCGCAGGAATGCGCGGTCGTGGGAGATGAGGACGAAGGCGGTGCGGGTGTCTTTGAGCTCTTGCTCCAGCCATTGGATGGCCTGAATGTCGAGATGGTTCGTGGGCTCGTCAAGCAGCATCAATTCCGGCGCTTCGGCCATAAGGCGTGCAAGTGCGGCGCGACGGCGTTCACCACCTGAGGCCGAAACCACGGGCGTTTCGGGGTTGAATTTCAGCCCTTCGGCGACCACGGCAACCTTGTATTCCTCGCCCTCGGGCAGGTTTGCGGCGGCGTAATCGCCCAAAGTTTCATAAGCCGACAGATCGGGGTCTTGTTCCATATAGCCCACGGTGACGCCGGGCGACACGACGCGGGTGCCTGCATCGGCCTCAACCAGTCCGGCCATGACCTTCATCAAGGTGGATTTGCCCGAGCCATTGCGCCCGACCAGCGCCACACGGTCGCCGGGATGGACGACCAGATCCAGCTTGTCGAACACCGGGTCGCCACCGAAGGTAAGCGAGATGCCGGAGAGTTGCAGCAAGGGAGCGCGGGCCATGGGAGTGCCTCATTAAGAGAAGAGTGGAGTTATAAGCGCGGAAAAAGCCGCCCCCGGAAGGGCGGCTTCGCATTTTCGGCGAAAGATCGCAGGCCCGATCAGCCGACCAGTTCAAGACCGGAGAAGTAGAAGGAAATCTCACGCGCCGCAGCTTCGGGGCCGTCAGAGCCGTGGACCGAGTTTTCACCGACGGAAAGCGCGAATTCCTTGCGGACGGTGCCTTCGGCTGCGTTTGCCGGGTTGGTGGCGCCCATGATTTCGCGGTTTTTCAAGATTGCGTTTTCGCCTTCCAGCACCTGAACGATAATCGGGGCGGAAGACATGAATTCGCACAGCTCGCCATAGAAAGGACGCGCAGAATGTTCGGCGTAGAAAGCACCAGCTTGCGCGGGCGAAAGGTGAATACGCTTTTGCGCAACGATACGCAGGCCAGCCTCTTCGAACTTGGCGTTGATCTTGCCAGTCAGGTTGCGGTTGGTGGCATCGGGTTTGATCATCGAAAGGGTGCGTTCAACGGCCATTTTCATCTCACTTTGATTTGGGGGATTGAGCCCCTGCCCGACCCCTGAATGTTTATGCGGCCCTGCTAGCATGGGCTGGCAGGGTTGAAAAGCCCATCCGCGCGCGGTTTGAGTGCAGTTCAGGCGTTGACGCCACGCGCGGCATGAGGCAAGGCGTGGCCCATGTTACGCATCAATGATATCAGCTATTCCGTTGAAGGTCGCCCACTGCTTGTGGGCGCTTCTGCTACTATTCCTTCGGGCCATAAGGTGGGCCTAGTCGGCCGCAATGGGGCAGGCAAGACCACGCTCTTTCGCCTGATCCGTGGCGAATTGGCGCTGGAGGGCGGCGATATTTCCTTGCCCGCCCGTTCGCGCATCGGCGGCGTGGCACAGGAGGCACCTTCGTCATCGACCTCGCTACTGCAAACCGTGTTGCAGGCCGATACCGAACGTGAGGCGCTGTTGGCCGAGGCCGAGACGGCGACGGACCCGCACCGGATTGCTGAAGTGCAGGCGCGGCTTTCGGATATTGACGCATGGTCGGCAGAGGGGCGTGCGGCAAGCATTCTCAAAGGTCTGGGCTTTGATGCGGCGGCGCAATTGCGGCCCTGCTCGGACTTCTCCGGCGGGTGGCGGATGCGGGTGGCCTTGGCGGGGGTGCTGTTTGCACAACCCGATCTCCTGTTGCTTGATGAGCCGACCAACTATCTCGATCTTGAAGGCGCTTTGTGGCTGGAAAGCTACCTTGCCAAATACCCCCATACCGTCATCATCATTTCCCACGACCGCGGGCTTTTGAACCGCGCCGTACAGGGCATTT
>CALEMZ010000116.1 GCA_937910975.1 uncultured Pseudorhodobacter sp.
AGAATTTCAGGCTGCTGCCCGCCGAGGTCATGTCACGCACGGCATATTGGCCGATATAGGCATCGGTCGCGGCATCGCGGTGTGACTTGGAGGCAACCACCATGAGGGCCTCGTTATTAGGTTCCGAGACACGGATTTCACGCGCGATACCCGCGCGATTCTTCTCAAAAGGACCCATTTCTTCAACAGCTTGTCCATCGGCACGGGTGTAAAACAGCCGCCCCTTGGCGGGCGCATAAACCACGCCGCGCAGTGGCACGCCATTCTCGACATAGGCGATGTTGACGGTGAAATCCCCGCGCCGCTGCACGAATTCCTTGGTGCCATCCAGCGGGTCGACAATCAGGAAGGTCGAGGCGCGCAAGGCATGGCTGTCGGCCTGCTCTTCGGTGATCAGGGCGACATCGGGGTAGGCCGCGCGGAGGCCCGCCGAAATAATCGCATCTGCGGCCTCGTCAGCCTCAGTCACCGGGCTTGCATCTGATTTGGCGCGCACGTCAAAATCGGGCGTCGCGTAGATATCCATGATCTTGTCGCCAGCTTCCAGCGCCAGCCTGCGCATCAGCGATACGAGGGGTGAAAAGTCCATTGCGCACTCCGATTAGGGGCGGCCATGGCAATATTGCCAAAAACCTGAAATCCCATTATCATATGACTGTAAGGGATCAGCAAGATTTCCCGACTAAAAATATGATGAGGCGCGGTCCAGAGCAGAGGTGGATTCTACAATGTTCCAACGGGAAGTGCGGAAGAACCCAATGCTTGCGGCCTTGGGCATGTTGGAGTTGATCTTCCACGCCACTGTCCGAAATGTTCGCAAAAACCATAGCAATGCCGTCATCGGTCTTGCGCTGAACATTCTTCAGACGGTGATACTGGTTGCGATTTTCTATTTGCTCTTCCAAATTCTCGGGATGCGGAGCTCGGCTATCCGAGGTGACTATCTGTTATACGTCATGTCCGGAATCTTTATGTTCATGACGCATATCAAGGCGTTGGGGGCAGTAGCTGGCTGTGATGGGCCAACATCAGCAATGATGAAACATGCGCCGATGAACACGTTTATCGCGATCAGTGCCGCAGCTCTCAGCTCGCTTTACACACAGGTTCTGTCAGCGTCTGTGGTACTTTATGTCTATCATGCGGCCTTTGTACCGATCACCTTTCATGACCCTGTTGGCGTGATTGCGATGCTTTTGCTGTCGTGGGGCAGCGGCGTTGCCATTGGGACAATTTTGCTGGCAGTAAAGCCTTGGGCCCCAGATGCCGTAGGCATCATCGCGCAACTCTACCAACGTGCAAATATGATCGCGAGTGGTAAGATGTTCGTCGCCAACGCCATGCCAACATCCATGTTGGCAATGTTTGATTGGAACCCGCTGTTCCACACCATTGATCAGGGCCGCGGATTTATCTTCCTCAACTACAGCCCGCATTACAGCTCTTACACGTATCCGCTCAAGGTGACGTTGGTGCTATTCCTGATTGGTCTTATGGCCGAGTTTTTCACCCGCAAACATGCGTCAATCAGTTGGGGCGCCGGGCGTTAAGGCGGGTTTGTTCGGGCTTTCTTGTCTGGTCGTTCTGGGATTATGCGCGATGCGCCTTAATCCCCTGTCGCGGTAAACAAGTGAACTGCGATGCAGGGCGCACCCGTAAGCACCGCCGCTGGCGCTGCGACCAACAGGTCGTGATGTGTCAAAATATAATCTCCGAACTGCGCTTTGCCCAAGGCAAATATACAGAGCACCGCGCCGGACACCGGGGCAATGACGCCCCCTGAGACAACTTCGACCTTTGGTTTGGGCAGGTGCCGCCGTGTCATAACGTTGAAATCAACCGCAGGCCCGGTGACATTATGCGCCGCCAGCGCCATATCCCCGGGAAAGGCGACTGGGCAAAGCAGATCCGCACGAAAATTTGTGTTGCCAAGAAGGTCAAACCCCGGCCCGTCAATCACCGTCAGGTTCCGTTCAATATCGGGGAACAGCGAAAAGGCACCATCTTCGGCAACGATTGCCATCGAAAACCGCCACAGAATACCGCCATCTTCAGCCGTTTCGCGCAGCATCTCAATGGTTGTGCCGCGCCCATTGGCCCAAGCCATCTCAGCGTAATCTTTGCGGGTCAGGTGGCGCGTCATTCAGCGGCTTGGCCACCAATAACCGGGGGCACTGGCACAGTGGCCACAGGTTCGGGGGTCAATTCCTCAAAGTCGAAATTGTCGAGCTTTGCCGCGCGTTTGCCCGCACGTTCGGCGGCGACCTCGATGCCCTCCAGATCGGCGCGGGCCTGATTGAAATGGGTGCTGAGCTTTTCCACGCGGTTCACGACAAGTTCCACATCGCGGTGCAGCAACCGCAATGTCGCGCGGATCGCCCCAGCCTGCTCCCGCATCCGTGCGTCTTTCAGCACGGCGCGCATGGTGTTGAGCGTGGCCATACATGTGGTCGGCGAGACGATCCAAACCTTGACCTCAAACCCCTCGCGCACCAGTTCCGGAAAATTGGCATGCAGCTCGGCATAAACCGCCTCGGAGGGCAGGAACATCAGCGCGCCATCGGCAGTTTCGCCCTCAAGGATGTATTTATCCGAGATGGCCTTGATATGCGCGCGCACCGAAACCCGCATGAACCGTGCCGCCTCGGTCATTTCCGCCGGGCTTTGGGCGCGGCGCAGCGCCTCATAAGCCTCCAGCGGGAATTTGCTGTCGATGACGATGGGGCCGGGGGGATTGGGCAAGTGGATCAGGCAATCGGCGCGCTTTCCGTTCGATAGCGTGACCTGCATCGAATAGGCATCCGAGGGCAGCGCCTTGCGCACGATGTCGTTCAACTGAATTTCACCAAAGGCCCCGCGGGTTTGCTTGTTGGATAAGATATCCTGCAATCCCAAGACGTTGCCAGATAGTTTCTCGATATTTGCCTGCGCTTTGTCAATCGTCATCAACCGCTGCTGCAATTCGCCCAAACTGTGCGCGGTGCGGGTCGATGTGCCTTGCAGGCTTTCCGTCATACCACGCTGCACCTCCGTCAACCGCTTTTCCATCAGTTGCAGCATGGCGGTTTGGCTATGGGTCTGGGTTTCGGAAACATGGTGCAACCCGCCGGCCAAGCGTTCCTGCCCTTCGGAAAGCTGCTGCACCCGTTGCCCCAGCCAGCCCATTTCGCGCATCAAGGGTTCGGTTGCCTTGGCAGAGCGGCCAGCGGCCCGCAGTATCAGGATGAAAAAGCCCAATACCACAAGGATCACACCCCCGATGATCAGCACCAACGGGTCGTTCCAGCGATAGATTTGGCCTGCAATTTCGATCATCGGCGTCCAAACAGTTTTTCAATATCGGCCAGTTTCAGCTCCACATAGGTCGGGCGGCCGTGGTTGCATTGGCCCGAAAGGGGGGTCGCCTCCATTTCGCGCAGCAAAGCGTTCATTTCCTCGGCCCGCATCTGCCTGCCAGAGCGGACAGAGCCGTGGCAGGCCATGCGCGACAACACGGCGTCAATGCGGCCCTGTAAACGGTCGGAATTGCCCAGATCGGCGATGTCGTCGAGAATATCGCGCAGCAGGGCCGCCGCATCGACACGGCCCAATATCGCCGGAACTTCGCGCACCGCGATGGCCGCGCCGCCAAAGCCTTCGATCACAAGGCCAAGCTTGGCCAGCTCTGGCGCGATGTCCAGCAATCTGGCGGTATCTGACGGGGAAAGCTCAATTATTTCGGGGATCAGCAGGGCTTGGGCGGTGATCCCGGTGGCGTCACGCTGGGCTTTCAGCCGCTCATAGACAAGCCGCTCATGTGCTGCATGTTGATCGACGATTACCATGCCATCGACGGTTTGGGCGATGATGTAATTCTCATGCACCTGCGCGCGCGCGGCCCCAAGCGGGCGGGCCATAGCGTCAAGCGGGGCTGCATCCTCAACCCGTGCGGTGGGCATTTCGGCAAAGCCGCTGATGAGCGGGGAATGCGGGGCGGGGGCTTGATACGCAAAGGCGCGACCAATCGCACCCGCCGAGGGGCGGTCCATCTGATAAACCCGCGCAGGCGCGCCGGGTTCGGGCTGAAACGCGCCAAGGGTCTCCGCGCCAACGGTGGAGGACGCGCGATGCCCGGCCTCGGCCAATGCATGGCGCAGGGCAGAGACGATGAGCGCCCGCGCCAGCGCAGGGTCGCGAAACCGCACCTCGGATTTCGCGGGGTGGACGTTCACATCAACACTTTGCGGGTCACATTCAATGTTCAGCACGGCAGCCGGGTGCCGGTCGCGGCTAAGCACATCCATATAAGCCGCACGCAGAGCGCCAAAGAGCAAACGGTCTTGCACGGGGCGGCCATTCACAAACAGGTATTGCGCCGCAGATGACCCGCGCGAATAGGTGGGCAGTGCGGCATAGCCCACAAGGCGCAGCCCGTCGCGCACAGCGTCAATGGCCAAGGCATTATCGGCAAAATCCCGGCCCAGAACGGAGGAAACGCGCCCATGCAGCGCATCAAAGAAATCACCCGAGGCAGGGTCGGCGCGAAACATCACCCGGCCATCGCCACCCGACACATCGCGCAGGGTAAAGCCGACCTCCGGCTCGGCCAGCGCCAGACGTTTGATTACCTCGGCAATCGCCTGCGCCTCTGCCCGGTCAGTGCGCATGAATTTCAGCCGCGCGGGGGTGGCGTAGAACAGGTCGCGCAATTCCACCACGGTGCCGTGGCTGAGTGCGGCGGGGCGCACCGCATCCATCCTGCCGCCCGCAACCGTAATGGTCGCGCCGTCGGTCTCCGTCGTGCGCGAAGTGATGGTCAACCGCCCCACAGCGCCCAGCGAGGGCAGCGCCTCACCACGAAAGCCGAAGGAATGGATGTTCAAAAGATCGGTACCATCGATCTTGGAGGTCGCGTGGCGCGACAGGGCCAGTGGCAGATCATCGGGGGTCATGCCGCAGCCATCATCAGAAACGCGAATCAGGGTTTTGCCGCCATCGGCATAATCCACCGTGATCCGCCGCGCGCCGGCATCCAGCGCGTTCTCCACCAACTCCTTCACAGCAGATGCGGGCCGTTCAACAACCTCACCCGCCGCGATCCGATTGATCGCGGATTCGTCCAATTGACGAATGATAGGGCGGGATGCCGCGTGTATATTGGGACTGCTTGCTATCATACTACTATTTCTAGCATGCTGCTTTAGATTCGCCTACCTCGGGCCAAAGCTTATCCACCACTTTCGCGCAACAAGTCAGGGGTTGGTTTGCAGGCCCTCCGGTTGGCCGACCACCACGAAATGCAGCGCGTCCGGGTTTAGCAACCGCTTGGCCACGCGCGCCACATCGCTGCTGGTCACCGCCTCAATCAACGCATTGCGGCTTTGGGCGTAGTCGATGGGCAGGCCTTCCGTCTGCATGCCCACCAAGATCCGCGCGATGCGGGCATTGCCATCAAAACGCAGCGGGTAAGACCCTGTGAGATAGGTCTTGGTCGCGGCAAGTTCTGCCTCTGTCACGCCTTCGCTCGCGATGCGCGCCCATTCTGCCTTGACGATTGCAATGGCCTCGGCGGTTGTTCCATTCGCGCTGGAAAACTGGCCCAGCACCATTTCCGCGTAATCTTGCGGCGCAAGATAGGTGCCAATGCCGTAGGTCAGCCCGCGTTTGTCACGCACTTCGGTCATCAGCCGTGCCGAAAACCGCCCACCGCCCAGAATCTCATTCAGGATAAAGGCGGCAAAGAAATCGGGGTCATCACGTTTGATGCCTTGATGCCCAAAGTAAACCAGCGACTGAGGGCTGGGAAAATCAACCACCGTCACCCCGCCATTCAGCGCCCAATCGGCGCGTTTCGGGGCGGGCAGGCCTTTTGCGGGCAGGTTGCCCAAAAGCTTGTCGAGCAGCAGGCCAAGCTCCTGCGCCGTGATATCGCCGGTGGCGGCGACATAAAGCCGATCCCGGCTGAGCGTGCCTTTGAAGGCCGCAAGGATGTCGGCGCGGCTCAGACCTGCGACGCTTTCCTCGGTCCCGTCGCCGGAACTGCCATAGGGATGCGCGCCGAAAGCCATCCGGTTGAACTGGCGCGCAGCAATGGTGTCGGGGTCTTTCATGTTGGACCGGATGTTTGCCAACACTTGCCCGCGCACCCGCTCCACGGCATCGGGGTCAAAGCGCGGCTCCGTCAGGGCCAGAAGCAACAGGTCCATCGCCTCATCCCGGTTCTCGGTGAGAAATTGGGCGGAAATGCCGATCCCGTCCATCCCGGCCTCAAACCGGAATTGGGCGGCCAGCGCATCGCGGGCATTGGCAAAGCCCTGAGCATCCAGATCGCCTGCACCCTCCTCGATCAGCGCTGTCATCAGATTGACCACACCGCGCTGATCCACCGGATCGAGCGAGGTGCCTCCCCGAACCCGGATTTCCAAGGCGGTAAAGGGGATGCCATGATCCTCCACCAACCAAGCCGTGATGCCGCCGGGGGATTTCACCGCCTGAATCGGAATTTCGGCCTGTGCGGGCAAGGCAAAGGCAACAAGGGCCGCAAAAACAAGGCGCATCATCATTGTCCGGCCTCCGCGTCGGTTTCTTCCTTCATCAGCCAGCCGGTGACCGCGTTCTTGCGGTTCAACACCTCGCGCGCGGCGACCATCACCTCTTCGGGCGTGACGGCTTGCAGCACATCGGGCCAAGCCTGCACATCGACAACCGTCAGGCCGCCAGTCAAGGCCGCGCCATAGGTTCGCGCCAACCCGGCCACGTTGTCACGCGCATAGATTTCATCCGCACGCAATTGGCGCTTGATGCGGTCAAACGCCTCTTGGTCAACGCCATCGGTCAAGAATTTGGCGATAACCGCGTCCACCGCCGCCTCCATCTCGGCCAGTGAAACATCTGGCATCGGCACGGCGACAAAGCCGAAATTCGTCACATCCAATGACACGCCATCATAGAAGGCACTTGTATAAACAGCCGTTGCCGCATCCCCAAATTGCAACGCACGCGCCATGACCGACGTTGTGCTACTGCCGCCCAAAAGCTCTGCCAGAACTGTAAGGGCAGCGGCCTTTTGCTGTGCGCCACTGTCGCGTTCGGGCGCCAGATAGGTGCGGATGACATAGGGCTGCGCCACTCGTGGGTCTGCCATGGTCAGCCGCCGTTCGGACAGTTGCGGCGGCTCTGTGGGGCGCAGGCGTGGAGCAAGGTCGGGGGTAGGGGCAACGGGGCCATAATGCGCCTCGGCCATGGCCTTAACCTCATCTGGGTCCACATCGCCCGCAACGATCAAGATCGCATTATTGGGCGCATAAAACGTGCGGTAGAACGACAAGGCATCTTCCCGCGTCAGGGCCTCGGCCTCATGCTTCCAGCCAATAATCGGGATGCCATAAGGATGGTTGAGGTATTGCGCCGCCCGTCGCTGTTCACCAAAGAGCGCGCCGGGGTCGCTGTCTGTGCGCTGCGCCCGCTCCTCAATAATCACGGCGCGCTCGGTTTCCACATGCGCGTCTGACAAGATGAGGCCGCGCATCCGATCAGCCTCCATCTTCATCATCAGATCAAGCCGGTCTACAGCAACGCGTTGGAAATACCCGGTATAATCGTAAGAGGTGAAAGCATTGTCATCGCCGCCCTGCGCATCAACCACAGCCGAGAATTCACCGGGCGCCACGGTTTTCGTGCCCTTGAACATCAAATGCTCGAGGAAATGCGCAATGCCCGATTTGCCCAAGGGTTCATCCGCAGCGCCAATGCGATACCAAAGCATATGGGTGACGACCGGCGCGCGGTGATCTTCGATCACGACCGCTTCCAGCCCGTTTTCAAGAGTGAATGTTGTTACCTTGTCTGCAAGGGCGGCAGTAGACGTCAGCACGCCCAGCAACAAGGGTAAAACCAGCTTAGGCAGCATCAACATCTCTCCTATCATCCTGCCGATAATACCTAAGCAGCCCACAGGTGAGGTCAAGCATGTTGACGGATAAGTGACGCGCTATGAACGTTTATTCGCCAGCTTGCGCCGGGGGGGCCGAAACAGTGCGCGCACCGCGGGCGCGCCAGCGTTTCAATTCGGCCTGCTGATCCAGCGATTGCGCTTCATAGGCGCGGAAATAGACGTTCACGTTGAAGATACGCTCCAGAACACGGCCTTTATTGTCGCGACGGAATTCCAGATCTTCGGCGGCAAGCTCGGTGCGGATAGACGCTGAGCGGCCATAGCGCGAGGCATGATTGACCAAAGACCCATCCCCGGCCGGAATACCAGCGCCTTCACGGATGCGTCCGCCAAGGGCTGCAACGGCATCGGCCTCGGGCGTAGGGTCTGTCAGGTTGCTGCCGCCCAATGTCGGCTCAGGCAATGCTGCCAAATCACTGGGCATTTGCAACGCCTTGGGGGGCAAAATAGCGAATTCATCCGGCCCATCGCCCGTGGCGCGCAGGTTCATCAAACGCGGATCACCATCGTCACAGGCGGCCAGCGTCAGCATCGCGATAGCTGCGAGTGCCAAAACCCCTTTTCCTGCAAGCATTTCCGCCTCCTTCAATCAACTGCCCTCTGTTTAGCTCAAAGTAATCGGTACGTCACGGGGTCTTTCGCACCTTACTCTTGTCATTGGCAGCAAAAAGAACAAGCCCTGCCGCACCAACAAATATCGCAATGTCGGCCACATTGAACGCATAAGGGTTTTCAAAGCCACAGCATGACATATTCAGAAAGTCCGCAACCGCGCCATAGGCTAGCCGGTCTACCACATTTCCCAAGGCCCCGCCGACTAGTATTCCGGCAGAAAGTTGCGCATTTTTCGGTTGCTGGGTGCGCGCCATCCACCGCCAAACCCAAGCGGTGATCGCAAGTGAGACCACGATCAACACCCAGCGCACAGCCTCGGCATCATGGGCAAACAGGCCGAAATTGACCCCTTTGTTCCACGCCATCCGAAACGTCAGGTACGGAGGCCACACATCCATATAGCCAATTTCGCGCAGGTTAAGGCCAAACACCACGGCCAGTTTACTGACCTGATCCAAAACAAAAATCACAAAGGCTGCCCAGAACATCCGCATGTCAGTGCCGGAAATGCCGTTGGCCGGTAAACACCATTGCCAGCCCTGCGGCATCGGCGGCGGCGATCACCTCATCGTCGCGCATTGAGCCACCGGGCTGGATAATCGCGGTGGCCCCGGCCTCTGCTGCTGCAATCAAGCCATCGGCAAAGGGGAAGAAGGCATCAGAGGCGACGACCGCGCCTTTGGTCAGCGGGCCGGACAGGCCCATGGCCTCGGCCATGTCGATGGCTTTGCGGGCTGCGATGCGGGTGCTGTCGATCCGGCTCATCTGGCCAGCGCCAATGCCCACCGTAGCGCCATTTTTGACATAGATGATCGCATTGGATTTGACATGCTTGGCCACGGTCCATGCCATCAAGAGGTCACGCATCTCAGATTCGGTTGGCGCGCGCTTGGTAACAACGCGCAAGTCATCCAGGGAAATATTGGCCGCATCGCGGTCCTGCACCAAAAACCCGCCCGCGACCTGACGATAAGCAAGGCCGGGTGTTGCGGCATCAGGCAGGGTGCCTGTGGTTAGCAAACGCAGGTTCTTTTTGGCCGCAAACACGGCCCGCGCCGCCTCATCAGCATCCGGCGCGATGACGACTTCGGTGAACGTCTCCACGATCTTTTCAGCGGTTGCGCCGTCAAGCGTTTGGTTCAGCGCAATAATTCCGCCAAAAGCAGAGGTGCGATCGCAGTCGAATGCGCGGGCATAGGCCTCTGCCAATGTCGCGCCGGTTGCCACGCCGCAGGGGTTTGCGTGTTTGATAATCGCGCAGGCCGGGCCTTTGCCTGCAAATTCGGCCACCAACTCAAAAGCCGCATCCGTGTCATTGATATTGTTGTAGGATAACTCTTTGCCCTGCCATTGCTTGGCGGTGGCCACGCCGGGGCGGTTCGTGCCATCGGTGTAAAACGCCGCTGCCTGATGCGGGTTTTCGCCATAGCGCAGGGTTTGCGCCAAAGTGCCCGCAAAGGCACGGCGGCGTGGGGCTTGAACGCCGATCGCATTGGCCATCCAGTTGGATACGGCCGCGTCATAGGCGGCGGTGCGGGCATAGGCCTTTTGCGCCAGCTTCTTACGGAACTTCGGGCATGTCGCGCCATTGTGCTGATCCATGTCGCCCAGCAAGGCAGCATAATCCTCGACATCGATTACGACATTGACGAAAGCATGGTTCTTAGCCGCAGCGCGGATCATCGCGGGGCCGCCAATGTCTATATTCTCGATACAAGTGTCATAATCGGCACCTTTGGCCACGGTTTCCTCAAACGGGTAAAGGTTGACGACCAGCAGATCAATCGGGCCGATGCCGTGCTGTTCCATGGCGGCCAGATGCTCGGCATTGTCGCGCAGGGCCAGCAAGCCGCCATGCACCCTCGGATGCAGGGTTTTCACGCGCCCGTCCATCATTTCGGGAAAGCCCGTTACATCGGCCACATCACGCACCTCTAGCCCCGCCTGACGCAGATCATTGGCGGAGCCGCCGGTAGACAAAAGCTCTACCCCGCGCGCTGCTAGGGCGCGGGCCAGATCAATCAATCCGGTCTTGTCGGAAACGGAAAGAAGGGCGCGTTTTACCGGGACGAGTTTGGAAGTCATGGGCGGATACCTCTGAGCAGTATTGGGTCAGGCCAGGATCGGAAGCTCATCGCGTTCCAGATCGCGAATGGCCAGCGGAGTATCCTGTGCCTTCGCCAAGGTCCAGCCAATCACGGCATCAAACTCTGCTACATGGCCAGAAAGCACGATTTGTTTGGCCGCACGCGGGTTCAACCGCCCCTTTTCCAAATAGACCGAGGGTTCTACCGACAATCCCTGCGCGCCCGAATGGCGGAAAATCCAAATCTCGCCACTTTTCAGAGCAAGGGAGACCGCGTTGCCTCCAAGGTCAATCGCAGCATCGACATCGGGGTGCAGGTGAAAACGGATGGAAAAGCGAATCTTCGCTTCGGCTTTGCGCGCCATTGCCGCTGCAAGGCGGGCCCGGTCGATTGGGGAAATGGCGCGCAGTTCCTCCTGCCCACCAAGGTGGCGGCCATCATGCGACAAGATCAGCAAGCGCGAATGCGTCAGTCCATGGGTCGCGACCCAGCCATCATGGGCAAGGCGCAGGGCATGGCCTTCGGCGGTTTCCGTCGGGCGGGTTTGGGTCACATGGGCGCGGTCGGCCATGATCTCTGGCGTGCCGCGATTCAGGCGGCTGGAGGAATAGCCCTCAACCGAAAGGGTGGAATGGCTGGGCGTCGCGCGGCCTGCACGGTGCCATTCAGCGCCAAACGGCGCGCCGGAACCACAATTGACAATCACAGGACGCCGCCCTGATGTCATTTCAAACGCAAGCGTGGAGGCATGGGCCGAAGCCCCCGCCCGCCCACCCGGCGGGTCAGCCGCATCAATGATGATCGAGGTGCGCCCACCCGAAAGCCGCAAAAAGCCCATAGCTGGCCCGCTGCCCGGCGCCGTCCTTACCCCTGAGGCCGCAAGCGCATGGTCCAGCCGCCCTTCCATTCCGCGCCCGCCCCCGTGAAACCGCGCCAAGGCCCCATCTGCATGACGCAGGCTGCGTAAAGTGGGTGCTATACGCTCAATCGCGGCACGGTGGGCCGGTGGCACTGCCTGTCCTGCTTGCCCAAGTGCCTGCGCAGCCCATGTGAGCAACGTGAAGGCATCCAGCAATTCTTCGGGGTTGCGGGTGGGCAAGCCGCCATGCACGTCAATCTCCGCCTCACATTCCGCAGCCAAGGCGGCAATGGCGGGGGCGACAACCCGCTCCATCCCGGTTAACGCCAGCCCGGCATAGATCAGGCCTGTCAGCGCCTCAAACCGTGGCAGGCCGGGGGCAGAGGCCCGCCAGCGGCGCGACAAGAACATGGTTTGAGCGGAAAGCGCTTTGAAATAGATCTGCGTATCGGCAGAGCTTCGCCCATTCATCAGGAAAATCGCGTGGTTGATCCATCGGATCAGCCGCCGTCCGGTTAAATCCGGGATCCAACCGGGGCCGCGCCCTTTGCCATAACGGGCGATCCAGCCCCATGTCCAATCTTGTGCGCGGGCGCGGGCAATGGGGTCGCCCACTGCGGCCAGATCATCCAGCCAGCCAAAGCCGTGCGCTTCAACCCAGAATTCAGGAGCGGTTGCTGGGACGTCCCAAAGCAAAGTTCCGGGGGCCTCGATAAGCTGACCTGCAAACAAGAAATTGCCTGTGGTCAATTGTTTCCCACGTGCGAAAAGGCCGATGCTGCGCGGTTCGGGCTGTGAGACAAACCCCGTCGCCGCATGACTTCGCGACGCGCGCCAAGCCGCCAGCCAGTTCTGCCAACGCATCATCCGCGCTGCGAACCCGTCTTTACGGGAAGGAGCCAAGGTGCCTCATGTCTACTGCCACTCAATCGTATCGCCCGGTTTCGGGTCTGCTTGCGTACAATCATAACCGTCTGGCCGCGTACTGTCACCGCTAAAGCGTTTCGGCTGAAGTTGCATCAGAATTCTCGGCCTCTCAATCAGCCGCAAAGCTGATTTTGGGCGCGAGTTTGGATCTGTGAT
This sequence comes from uncultured Pseudorhodobacter sp., assembly GCA_937910975.1. Taxonomy (GTDB): domain Bacteria; phylum Pseudomonadota; class Alphaproteobacteria; order Rhodobacterales; family Rhodobacteraceae; genus Pseudorhodobacter. Next base: position 12,578 of record CALEMZ010000116.1, read on the forward strand.
GTTTCAACGCAAACTCGAAACGCTCTAATTGCTTTGTTCCGCGACGGGAAGCCGCACGCGTGCCATGAAAAACCCGTCCATTCCGCCCCATTCCGCCCAATAATCAGGGCGCAAACGCAAGCCACCTATATCGGTGATCCATTCGGGCTCTATCCCCGACAAGGTTGGGGGCTCCACGCTCAGGCCCGGATGGCGCGCAAGTGCGGCGGTAAGCTGCGCCTCCCCTTCCTCAGGGAATAAGGAGCAGGTGCAAAAAACCAAACGCCCACCGGGCTTCAGGAAGGCCAGCGCCCGGTCAATCAGTGCCGCCTGCAGCGCCACCAGATCCTCAAGCTCTGATCCATCCTTGATATAGGGCAAATCCGGGTGGCGGCGCAGCGTGCCGGTCGCAGAGCAAGGCGCATCCAGCAGCACCGCATCAAACAAGGCATCGGGCTGCCAATGCAGCGCATCTTCGGCAATCACCTTGGCCTTAAGGCCGGTGCGCGCAAGATTTTCAAGCAGCCGCGCCAGCCGCGGGGTGGAGATATCAAGGGCCGTGACCGATGCCCCTGCCGCCGCCAGTTGCAGCGTTTTGCCGCCGGGAGCGGCGCACAAATCCAGCACCGTTTCGCCGGGGCGCACATCCAGCAACCGCGCAGCCATGGAGGCCGCTGCATCCTGCACCCACCATGCCCCCTCGGCAAATCCCGGCAGTTGCGACACTTGTGACGGGTTTGCGAGGCGCAGGCTGCCGTTGGGCAGCAGCGTCGCGCCATCAATCTCTGGCAGCGCGGCCTTTGGCGTCAGGTCCAGCGGTGGGGCGGCGGCCTGCACCGCCTCTATCGCCGTCACAACATCCCGGCCCCAGTGATGCACCAAGGGTTGGCGCAACCATTGCGGCATGCGTTGCGGCGGCAGTTTGGCAAAAGCGTCTTCGGTTGCGGCAACCTTGCGCAGCACCGCATTCACCAAGCCCGAAAGATGCCCGACGCGGTTGCCGTGCCGCACCACATCCACCATCGCATTCACCACGCCATGCGCCGCACCGCCATCCACCACCAACTCTACCGTGCCAAGCCGTAAGGCATTGCGCACCAGCGAGGGGGGCGATTTGCGCAGATAGGGCTTCAGCACCCGGTCGGCTTGTTCGATATGACGCAGGGTTGTCAGCACAAGACGCTGTGCGCGGGCCTTGTCGGATGGGGAGAGGCCTTTCAATGGGCCATCCGCCATATCCAGGACTTGGTTCAATTGTTGCCCCTCATCCAGAACGGCCTCCAAAAGCGATACCGCTGCGCTACGCGCTGCCGTTCCATCTACCGCCATAATGTCGCCCCTTGTTGCCCCGCCGATCCTTGCCGCCTATATCAAAGCCAGAGCCCAGACAAGGAAGCCCGCAATATGTCCAGCGACGAGACGCCTGCCAACAGCGCGCCGAGAACGCTGCCCCCCGCAGCCCAACGTGCCTTGGCAGAAGCCGAAGCGCGCCGCCAAAAGGCCGATGCCAATGCCGATGCCTTGCCAAAAGAGCTTGGTGGGCGGAAAGGGCCGGAACCCGTGCGCTATGGCGATTGGGAAAAGAAGGGTATCGCGGTCGATTTCTGACCGCGAGTCATATCCCACAAGACTATATGGCCGCTTTCTGCGCCCCGCCTTCATGGTTTTCAGCGGTGATCGCTAAAACCGTCGGGGCATCGTAGTCATTTATCGCAGGCACAGGGCGCCACCAAATGCGTATTTTTCGCGGTAAACTGCAATATCGCGCGACAAACACGCGAAACAACCCATATCATCGAGATATATGCACACTTTCCTTAAAGGATGCGGCCTAAAATCTGTCCAAATTCAGGGAGGATGCAGATGGGCCCGTTCCCACATAATGCCACACGCGCAGAGATCACCGAAGCCAACCCGGCCGGGACCGATGGGTTTGAGTTCGTCGAGTTCGCCCATCCAGAGCCTGAGGCGCTGGAGGCATTGTTTACGCAGATGGGCTATGTCCGCGTCGCAAAACATAAGACAAAACAAATCACGCTGTGGCGTCAGGGCGATATTACCTATGTAATCAATGCCGAGCCGGACAGCCATGCGATGCGTTTTGTTGATGAGCACGGCCCCTGCGCGCCCTCAATGGCTTGGCGGGTGGTTGATGCGCAACATGCTTTTGAACACGCGGTTGCCATGGGCGCCAAACCCTATTTAGCGCCGGATCGCACGCTTGATGTGCCTGCGATCATGGGGATCGGTGGCTCCATCCTTTATTTTATCGACCAATATGGCGACAAGGGCAGTGCCTATGACGCGGAGTTTGACTGGCTTGGCGCGCGCGACCCCAAGCCGGAGGGGCTTGGGTTTTACTACCTCGATCATCTGACCCATAACGTCTATCGCGGCAATATGGACACATGGTGGGATTTCTACCGCGAGCTGTTCGGCTTTACCCAAATCCATTTCTTCGACATCGAGGGTAAGATGACCGGGCTTATCAGCCGCGCCATCACCTCGGCCTGTGGCAAAATTCGGATTCCGCTGAACGAATCAACCGATGACAAGAGTCAGATCGAATCCTACTTGCGCAAGTATAAGGGCGAGGGCATCCAGCATATCGCGGTGGGCACCGAGAACATTTATGACGCAACCGACCGACTGGCCGCGAACGGGCTGCGCTTTATGCCCGGCCCCCCGGATGCTTATTACGAGATGTCGCAAGCGCGGGTGAATGGCCATTCAGAGCCGTTGGCGCGAATGCAGGCCCATGGCATTTTGATTGACGGCGAAGGCGTGTTTGACGATGCAAATGGCGACCGGATGACCAAAATCCTGTTGCAGATTTTCTCCAAAACCGTGATCGGCCCGATCTTTTTCGAGTTCATCCAGCGCAAGGGTGATGAAGGCTTTGGCGAAGGCAACTTCCGCGCCTTGTTCGAAAGCATTGAGCGTGAGCAAATCCGTTCGGGGGAATTGCAGGCCGACGTGGCTTGATGAGGCCTGATTGGGTTTGATGCAAAAAGCGCGGCGTCGGCCTTTGCGGGTAAAACACGCGATGCGAATGCCCCTGCCGCCCTTTGCAAATCAGGCATATTTTTGGGCCTTTGCCAGCGCGCCTTTTTGCGCGCAAGGGACAGGCTCATGGTGCGAATATTTGCTTTAGCCACCATGGCAAAATATGACAGGTTGCTTGGTGCCCGTTATTGCATTTTGGGCAGCATTGAGGCATGGCGGGGGGTATATCCGCAACCGACCTAAAAAGATCAGAGATAGGGCAAATCCATGACCAGCAAGGCCACACCCGATATTATTTACACGAAGGTTGACGAAGCACCCCAGCTTGCCTCGGCATCGCTGCTTCCCATTATTCAATCTTTCGCATCGGCGGCTGGCATTTCGGTTGGGACCAAAGATATCTCATTGGCGGGTCGCATCATTGCAGCCTTTCCCGAAGGCCTGACCGAAGACCAGCGCCAGCCCGACGATCTTGCTGAACTCGGCGAGTTGGTAAAAATGCCCACCGCCAACGTGATCAAGCTGCCCAATATCTCGGCCTCGGCGCCGCAACTGGTGGCGGCGGTCAAGGAATTGCAAGCCAAGGGATATGCCATCCCTAACTATCCAGAAGACCCGGCATCAGCGGCGGAAAAGGCTATTCGCGCGCGTTTTGATGCCATCAAAGGCTCTGCCGTGAACCCAGTTCTGCGCGAGGGCAATTCGGACCGGCGCGCCGCGAAGGCGGTCAAGAATTACGCCATGGCAAACCCGCATTCGATGGGCAAATGGGCCGCCGACAGCAAGACTGTCGTGACCACCATGTCGGGCAATGATTTCTTTTCCAACGAAAAGTCCGCCACCCTGACAGCTGCACAAGCCGGGGCTGCGCGCATTGAACTGGTCGCCAATGATGGCAGCATCGCCGTCCTGAAAGACGGGATGAAATACACCGCAGGCACCGTGGTGGATGCGACTTTCATGTCCGCCCGCGCGCTGGACGCTTTTCTGGCCGAGCAGATTGCCGCGACGAAAGACGCGGGCACCTTGTTCTCGATCCACCTGAAGGCCACGATGATGAAGGTGTCGGACCCGATCATCTTTGGCCACGCGGTCAAGGTGTTCCTTCAGCCGGTTTTCGATGCCTATGGCGAAAAACTCGCGGCTGCCGGGATAAACCCGAACTCGGGCCTTGGCACCATGCTGGATCAGGTTGCCGCGATGCCCGAGGGCGACGAGATTCTCGCGGCCATCAATGCCGTGATAGCTGAACGCCCACCGCTTTACATGGTGAACTCTGACAAGGGCATCACCAACCTGCACGTGCCATCTGACGTGATCATCGACGCCTCGATCCCGGCGCTGATCCGGGCGGGGGGCAAGGGCTGGGGGCCGGACGGCGAGGCCAGCGATACCAATTGCATCATTCCTGACAGCTCTTATGCCCCCATTTATGACGAGACGGTGCAGTATTTCAAGGAAACCGGCGCGCTGGATCCGCGCACATCAGGCACCGTGCAAAACGTCGGCTTAATGGCACAAAAGGCCGAAGAATACGGCTCGCACCCCACCACTTTCGAAATTCCCTACAACGGCACGGTCCGCATCGTGCTGGCCAATGACGATATCTTGCATGAGCATGCGGTTGAGGCAGGCGATATCTGGCGCTCGGCCTCAACCAAGCAGGCACCGATCGAGGATTGGGTGCAGCTGGCCATCAGCCGCCAGAAAGCCGAAGGTTGCCAAGCGATCTTTTGGCTGGATGCGGCCCGCGCCCATGACGCCGAACTGATCAAATACATCCAACCGATCCTTGCCGCCGCAGGGGCGACCGACAAGTTCCAAATCCTGACCCCACGCGCCGCGACCCGCCTGTCGCTTGAGACGATCCGCAAAGGCAAGGATTCCATCGCGGTATCGGGCAACGTATTGCGCGACTATCTGACTGACCTTTTCCCCATTCTGGAACTCGGCACCTCGGCCAAAATGCTGTCTATCGTCAAGCTGATGAATGGCGGCGGGATGTTTGAAACAGGCGCGGGCGGCTCGGCGCCCAAACATGTGCAGCAGTTGATGCAAGAAAACCATCTGCGTTGGGATTCGCTGGGGGAGTTTTGTGCGCTTGGCGAAAGCCTGAAGTTTCTGGCCGAAACCAAGCACAACGACAAGGCCCGCATCCTTGGCAACGCCGTGGATCGGGCCACGCAAGGGGTGCTGGACCACAACAAATCGCCAGAGGCCAAGGTCGGCAAAACCGACAACCGCAGCAGCCACTACTTTTTCGCTCTCTACTGGGCCCAAGCCCTGACCCGTCAGAACGAGGACCCCGACCTCATCGCTCATTTCGGACCCATCGCCAAAGCGCTGGAGGAAAATGAGGCTCTGATCCTTGCGGAATTGGCGGCGGCAGAGGGCCAGCCTGCTGATCTGGGCGGCTACTACCATACCGACCCAAAGAAAACCGACCACGTCATGCGCCCTTCGGCTACCCTGTCGCGTATCCTAGGCGAATCCTGAAGGTTCGGTCCCAGTGTTTGGGGGGATTACCCCCTAAACTCTGCGGATCCATGACCAAAGTATAGTTGGAACGCCCCCGACAGCCCTATCTCAGGCACTTACCCGTCTCGCAGCCGGAAGCGTTGGATCTTGCCTGTCTGTGTCTTCGGTAACGCACTGACAAAATGTATTTTTCTGGGGTATTTGTAGGGGGCAATCACGGCCTTCACATGGTCTTGCAACCGTTTGATACAAGTGTCATCTCCCGCAACGCCACCCACCAGGACCACATGCGCCGCGACCACCTGGCCCCGCGCCTCATCCGGCTCGCCCACAACAGCACATTCCAGAACATCCGGATGCGCCAGAAGTGCTGCCTCCACATCCGGCCCTGCGATATTGTAACCGCCGGAAACGATCATATCATCCGTGCGCGCGGCAAAGTGGAAATAGCCGTTTTCATCCTGCCAAAAGGCGTCCCCTGTCAGGTTCCAGCCGTTTTGCACATATTTGGCCTGCCGGGTATCATCCATGTACCGACATCCCGTCGGCCCCCGCACGGCCAAGCGGCCAACCTCGCCGCGCGGCATCTCTTTGCCCTGCGCATCAACCACCTTGGCCTCATATCCCGCAACCGGGCGGCCCGTGCAGGCTGGGCGGTGATCGTCAAAGCGGTTGGTGATGAATATATGCAGCAATTCGGTGGCCCCAATACCGTCCAGCATCGGCTTACCTGTCTTTTCCATCCATTCCTCATAGACCGGCGCGGGCAGGGTTTCCCCCGCCGAAACCGCCGCGCGCAGGCTGGAAAGATCTGCCCCCTCTTCCATCGCTTTAAGCATCACGCGGTACGCCGTTGGCGCGGAAAAGCACACAGTCGCACGGTGTTTTTGAATGATTTCAATCAGATTTGGCGGTGACGCGTTTTCCAAAAGGCAAGCGGACGCGCCAAAGCGCAAGGGAAACACCGCCAAGCCACCCAGCCCGAATGTAAAGGCCAGCGGCGGTGAGCCAACGAACACATCTTCTGGCGTCACCTGAAGCACTTCGCGCGCATAGCCATCGGCGATGGTCAGGATGTCGCGGTGAAAATGCATCGTCGCCTTCGGCTCTCCGGTGGTGCCAGAGGTGAAGCCCAGAAGCGCCACATCGTCCCGCCCGGTCTTGGGTGCATCGAACCGCACAGACTTACCCAGCGCCACGCGGTCCAGCTCCGCATCATGATTGGCGGTGCCATCAAACCCGACGACATGCTTCAAAAAGCGGGAGGTTTTCGCACAGGCGACCATTTCGTCCATCAACCGCGTGTCACACAGGGCCAGCGCCACTTCGGCCTTGTCGACAATCTGGCCAAGCTCCCCCGCGCGCAGCATCGGCATGGTGTTCACCACCACTGCCCCCGCCTTGGTGGCCGCCAACCATGCTGCCACCATCGCCGGATTATTGGCCGAGCGGATGAGCACCCGATGCCCCGGCTTGACGCCATAATCTTCTACCAAGACGTGGGCTATACGGTTGGTCCAATCCGACAGCTCTTTATAGGTGCGCAGGCGGCCATTCCCGATCAGCGCGGTATGGTCGCCAAAGCCCTTGGCAACCATGCCATCGGTCAACTCCACGCCTACGTTCAGCCAATCCGGATAGGCAAACCCCGCGCGTGGCAAATCAGGCCATTGTTCCGCATGCGGCAAGCGATCACGGGTGAAGGTATCAACATGGCCAGTGGGTCCGAGTTGCATGAGAAGCCTCGTTAGGTTTGTGGGATGACGGCGGTTGCTTCGATTTCCACTTTCGCGCGGTCTTCAACCAGGGCGACCACCTGAACCAAAGCCATGGCTGGGAAATGGCGACCAAAATGGGTGCGATAAGCTGCTCCAATCTCGCGCAGACTTGTCAGATATTCCTGTTTGTCGGTCACATACCAGGTCAGCCGTGTCAGATGGCGCGGCTCTGCCCCAGCCTCGGCCAAAATGGCCTTGATGGAGGCCAGACATTGGGCAACCTGTGCCGCGAAATCATCGGTTTCCCATTCCTGATCTGCGTTCCAGCCAACGATGCCGCCAGTGAACACCATGCGCCCGGTTGCCGCCACGCCATTGGCATAGCCCTTTGCCGGCTTCCAATTTTTCGGGTGCAGTATTTCATGCGGGCTTGCTGCGTCATTCATCCGTCATTTCCTTTCGGCAAAATCTGTCATCCGCGCCCGAACGGCACTGTGCCAAGGCTGCGACTGCCCGTTGCCATCGACGTTCACCAAGGTCAGATCTGCGGTTAGCCGATCAATGCCGCCGCCTTCGGCAACCAGTTGAAACGCCACCGAACTGCGCCCGACCCGCGTGATCTGCAAAGCAAAGGTCAGCTTTTCGCCAAGCCGCGATGGGGCGTGGAAATTCACCTCAATCCGCGCGGTTGGCACACCGCTGCGATCTTCCATCATTTTGGCGAATGAACAGTCCAGCACATCGGCAAAGAAATTCTCCACCACTGAATTCGTCATCTCAAAATAGCGGGGGTAAAAGACGATCCCCGCCGGGTCGCAATGGTTGAATTCTATCTGAATAACACGGGTGTATATCATGGCTCACGTCCCAAAAACATCACGTTTGGCCCAAGATTGCGCGCGCAATGACGATGCGTTGCACATCGCTTGCACCTTCATAAATCCGCAGGGCCCTGATCTCGCGATACAGGCTTTCCACCGCAAAGCCATGGCGCACGCCGTCACCGCCATGCAGTTGCAACGCGGTGTCGATGACGCGCTGCGCCGCCTCGGTGGCATATAGCTTTGCCATTGCCGCCTCACGACTCACGCGGGCAGCACCTTGGTCTTTTGTCCAGGCGGCCCGGTAAACCAGCAAGGCGCTCGCATCTATCTGCAAGGCCATATCGGCGATATGCCCCTGCACCATCTGCAATTCGGCCAATGCCGCGCCACCGATTTGCCGGGTCTTTACGCGCGTCAATGCCTCCTCCAACGCGCGGCGCGCAAAGCCAAGAGCGGCCGCGCCAACCGTTGAGCGGAACACATCGAGCACCGACATCGCCACCTTGAAGCCCGCACCTTGCGTACCGATCAAAGCGCCATCGGGCACAAACACCCCGTCAAAACGCAGATGCGCCAACGGGTGCGGGGCCATCACCTCAATCCGCTCGACCACGCTAAGGCCCGCGCTATCCGCCGGAACCAGAAAGGCCGACAGCCCGCGTGCGCCCGGCGCCTCGCCCGTACGGGCGATCACCACATAGACATCGGCGATCCCACCGTTGGAGATATAGGTCTTCTCGCCGGTAATCCGGTAGCCGCCCTCAACTTTCTCCGCCAGAGTCACCGTCGCCGCCACATCAGACCCCGAGGCAGGCTCTGTCAGCGCGAACCCCGAAATCGCAGCCCCGCGTCGGGTTTTTTCCAGCCATAACCGCTGCTCACTGCTGCCAAACAAAGACACAGCACCCATGCCAAGGCCCTGCATGGCAAAGGCGAAATCGGCCAACCCATCATGGCGCGCCAAGGTTTCGCGGATCACGCAGAGGCTGCGCACATCCAAGCGCTCCCCCACGCCTGCCCCGCTATGGTGCAACCAACCAGCAGCGCCCAACATGGCTACCAGCGACCGACAGGCCGCCTCCACATCAGAATGATCGACCGGCAACATCTCAACGCACCACGCCTCCAGCGCAGTGGCCAAATCCCGGTGCCTGTCTTCAAAGAACGGCCATTCCAGAAAGCTCTTGTCTGCCACGTTCACCCTTTCCTCAGGTCGCTACGCGCGCCATCAATCCCCGGCGAAAACCGGCTTTTCCTTGGCCATAAACGCATGATAGGCGCGTTCAAAATCGCGGGTTTGCATACAAATGGCCTGCGCTTGTGCTTCCGCCTCAATCGCTTGTTCCAGCCCCATGTTCCATTCTTGGTTGATCTGGGTCTTGGTGATGCCATGGGCAAAGGTGGGGCCCGCTGCGATCCGCGCGGCCAGTGCCATCGCCTCAGCCTCCAGGGCCTCAGCCGGATGCAGCGTGTTCCAAAAGCCCCAACGCTCGCCCTCGGCCCCGCTCATCGTGCGCCCGGTGTAAAGCAACTCCGCCGCGCGGCCCTGCCCGATGACGCGCGGCAACATCGCGCAGGCCCCCATATCGCAGCCCGCAAGCCCGACCCGCGTAAAGAGAAAGGCACATTTCGCGCCCTCGGTCGCGAGCCGCAAATCTGACGCCATTGCGATAATCGCGCCAGCGCCCACGCAAATTCCATCGACAGCAGCAATGATCGGCTTTTGGCACTGGATCATCGCTTTCACCAGATCGCCGGTCATCCGGGTAAAGGCCAAAAGCGCTTTCATATCCATCCCGACCAGTGGCCCGATGATTTCATGCACGTCCCCGCCCGAACAGAAATTCCCGCCGTTGGAGGCGAAGACCACCACATCCACATCCTCCGCATAGGGCAGCGCGCGGAACATGTCGCGCAATTCGGCATAGGATTCGAAGGTCAAAGGGTTCTTCCGCTCTGGCCGGTTCAGGCGCACGACCGCGATCTGATCCTTTACCTCCAACAAGAAATGCTGTGGCTTTAGCGTCGCCAATTGGGTCATCCCGGATCCCTCCTCAGTTTTTTCAAAAGGCTGGTGAGCTGTTCGATATCGGCATCCGTCAGCCGCGAAAACAGGGTGTTCACCTCTGCCTCATGCCCCGTCGCAAGCTCTTCGAACTGGCGAAAGCCTTCCTCGGTCAGGGCGACATGCACCGTGCGGCGGTCCGTTGCCAAAGGCGTGCGCTTGGCCAGCCCGTCCTTCTCCAGCCGGTCCACCACCGCCGTTGCATTGCCATTGGACACCAGCAGCATCCGGCTCAACTCAGACATCGTAATACCGTCCCGACGCCGCCAAAGCGCGGCCATCACATCAAAGCGCGGCAAGGTTGTATCATGCTTAAGGCGCAAATGCTCGCGCAGGTGGCTTTCAGCGGCGCGGGTGACACCCAAAAGCCGGATCCACATTTTCAGGCGGCGTTTAGAAAGCCCGCCAACCTCGCTCATATTTCACCGCCCGAAAGCGCAATGGCCTGTCCATTCACCGAATCCGCGCCCGGCCCGCAAAGCCATAAGGCCGTTGCAGTCACCTCATCGGGGCGGATCAATCGGTCTTGTGGATTTGTCGCGGTGAGCACTGCGCGCGCATCTTCCGTTGATTTCCCCGTTTTCGCCACGATATTGGCGATGGATCGGTCGGTCATCTCGGTATCCAGATAGCCGGGGCAAATCGCATTCACCGTGATCGGTCTTCTCGCAACTTCCAAAGCAAGGCTGCGCGTCAGCCCCACCACCCCATGCTTGGCCGCAGCATAGGGGGCGGCATAAGCAAACCCCCTCAGCCCGGCGGTGGAGGCAACCGAGATCAGCCGTCCCCAACCCGGCATTTGCCGCAGGCCTTCACGAAGCGTCAGAAAAACGCCTGTCAGATTCACGGCAATCATCGCGTTCCACTGATCGAGCGTAGTGCGGGCCAACAGCCCGCTATCGGCGGCCCCGGCATTGGCAATCACGATGTCGCAGGGGCCTGCTGCTTCAAACATCTCCCGCACGCTTTGCTCTTGGGTCACGTCGGCTACCACGGCCCGAATATTTGGGTTGGCCCGCGCAAGTTCCGTCAGGTGCGCCTCACGCCGCCCCGTCACCACGACCTCCGCCCCTGCTTCGGCAAAGCTGCGGGCCATATCGGCCCCAACCCCGGTGCCGCCGCCAGTAATCAAAACACGTTTGCCCTGTAGCGTCATGCCCGTATCGCCTCCGCTGCCTGTACGGCCAACCGCCTCGCCTGTTCGGCCCCCGCAAGATAAGGCAACGGCCACGACCCTGCGCTATCACCAAGCGTTAGGGCTGCGTGCAATGTCCAATATGGGTTCGCCAGATGTGGGCGCGCAAGGCATACCAGATCGGCGCGGCCCGCCATGAGTATTGAGTTGATGTGGTCCGGCTCAAAGATATTACCGACCGCCATGGTCTTGATCCCGGCCTCATTGCGAATGCGGTCGCTGAACGGGGTCTGGAACATGCGGCCATAGACCGGGCGCGCTTCGGTGCTGGTTTGACCAGCGGAAACATCAATAATATCAGCCCCCGCGGCACTGAACATCCGCGCGATATCTACGGCGTCTTGGGGCGTCACGCCCTCATCGCCCAGCCAGTCA